>DATEDY010000126.1:0-4898 GCA_035281405.1 Flavobacterium sp. | reverse complement strand
TAAGCATAAAATAAAAGTTGACTTTAGACCTTTTATTCACGTAGAAGGAGTTCCGGCCAAAGAGGTTCGCGCTCAGAAAATTGATTTGAACAACTTTACTGCGATTATTTTAACAAGTAAGAATTCCGTTGACCATTTTTTTAGAGTGGCAGAGGAAATGCGTTACAAAGTACCTGAGGATTTACGTTATTTTTGTCAGAGTGAAGCTATCGCTTATTATCTGCAAAAGTATGTGGTATACAGAAAACGTAAAATATATGTTGGTCAAAAAGATTTTGCCGATATGTCTGCGCTTTTCAAAAAGTATAAAGAAGAAAAATTCTTGTTGCCGGCCTCTGATCAATTAAATGCAGATGTTCCTCAAACACTAAATAATTTAAAACTGGATTGGACTCCGGGAACTTTTTACAAAACCGTAATGAGTGATTTGTCTGATTTGAAAGATGTTTACTATGATGTATTAGCATTTTTTAGTCCGACAGGAATTAAATCATTGTTTAAAAATTTCCCTGACTTTCAACAGAATAATACACGTATAGCGGTTTTTGGGAGTACTACCCAAAAAGAAGCATTAGAACACGGACTACGAGTTGATATTATGGCTCCAACACCAGAAGCACCATCCATGACGATGGCTCTTGAGAAATATGTTGCCGAAGTAAATAAAGGTAAATAAATAAAGTCCCGATGTAAATCGGGATTTTTTTATGCTTTTTCGTTACTTTTACGCGTCAAATAAAAATACCATGTCAGCTAACGGAACTATAACTACAATCATTGAAAATGCTATCGCAACCGTAACGTTTGCTCATCCGGCAAGTAATTCATTCCCTAGTTCGCAATTGAAAGAGTTAACTACCCAATTGAATGATCTAAGTGAAAATGACAATGTTACAGTTATTGTGCTTCAAAGTGCCGGAGAAGGTGCTTTTTGCGCTGGAGCTTCCTTTGATGAATTGCTTTCAGTTACCAATTTAGAAGATGGTACTGCTTTTTTTAGTGGTTTTGCCAATGTGATCAATGCCATGCGCAGATGTAAGAAAATAATTGTGGGAAGAATTCAAGGAAAAGCTGTTGGCGGCGGTGTTGGATTAGCAGCTGCATGTGATTATACCTTTGCTGTTGATAATGCTGCAGTGAAGTTGTCTGAAATTGCCATTGGAATAGGTCCTTTTGTTATTGAACCTGCTGTTTCCAGAAAGATTGGGAAAACAGCTATGTCTCAAATGACATTACTGCCTGCAGAGTGGAAAAGCGCTCAATGGGCGTTTCAAAACGGACTGTATTCTGAATTGTTTTCTTCACTTAGTGAGATGGATGCTGCATTAAAAGCTTATGCTGTCAAGTTAAGTACTTACAATCCGGAAGCCTTATTTGAAATGAAAAAAGTATTGTGGGAAGGAACCGAAGAATGGGGAACGCTTTTATATGAAAGAGCTGCCATTTCAGGGAAATTGGTGTTGAGTGATTTTACAGTAAATGCATTAAATCAATTTAAGAAGCAATAATTTAGAAGTCTGGTTTACGACGGGAATTCTTGATTTCTGCATTGGTTTTCTTTTCTTTCAGTCTTTTTTCCTTAACAGATTTAGGGATTTTAGTCCCTTTTCTGATTTTAGGTTTTACCAATGTTTTTTCTAATAAGTCGAATAGCTTTTTCGTTGCAGTTTCTTTGTTTTTAAGTTGACTTCGGTCTTCTTCACAGGTTAACAGTAATACGTTTTCCTGAGTTAATTTTTTGCCTAGTTTGGTGATTAACCATTCTTTTTCTTCATCGGTTAATCCTTTGGAATTGGATAATTCAAAAGACAGTATGATTTTGCTGGATACTTTGTTTACATTTTGTCCGCCGGGACCGCTACTTCTTACAGCTTTGTATTGTATTTCTGAAAGGATTGTATCTTTTTCCACAGTTATCCGGGCTGGTGATTGGCTTTTAATAAATCATTCACGGTTTTTACCGGATTGAAAGTTTCGATAGGAACTTCAATGAAAAAAGTAATCCAATTTGCCATACTTCCATTCCAAAGGCCGGGTAATTCGTAAGCTTTGTATGCTTTTCCGTTTTTGCTTTTTTCTACAATGAATCCGGTTTCAGGATTGGTGAAATTCAATAGGTTGAATTTTTTTCCTTTGTGATTTTTAATACCACAAACTAAATCTACGGGATTGAAATGTGTGGCGCTTTTAAATAAGTTAGCCTGTACATTGTTGTCTAAATCGATTTGTGCAGATTCTACAATTTGTAAAGAAATGTTGCCGTCTTTTTCTTTTACCCAAAATGGTCCGCCACCTGGTTCTTGTTCATTCTTGACCATTCCACACACACGAATTGGGCGGTTTAAAATAGATTTCAGCTGTTTTATTTTACTTTCCGTTTTGTAATCTTCGAAGCTCTTCGGAAGAGCAATATTTAGATTTTTGGTAATGTATTTCGTAATTTTTTTTATATTTTCCTTAGGTACTTCAGAAGTGTTTAATAGTTGAATGTGTTCAAAAATTTGTTGTTGTTTTTCAATCAAAATACCGCCTAAAGCCTTTTTGTACAATGCAATTGTTTCGAGATTGTTGTGACTAACATTGTCAATGTTTTTAATGAAAATAATGTCAGATTCTCTTTCGTTTAAGTTGTGCAGTAAAGCACCATGTCCGCCTGGTCTGAAAATAATTTGGCCTTTCCCATCTTTATTGGCTTCCAGTTTTTCATTCAGTGTAATTGAGTCGGTCAATGTGTTCTGAACTGAAAAACTATAATCAATTGACTTTTCTATATCTTTTTTTGTTTTTTCAATGATGGTTTTGAAGTCGGCTTCGTGTTCTTTTGAAATGGTAAAATGAATGGTTGCTTTCTGTTCTGTTGAGCAATAAGCCAGTACCTCTTTCAAGTGTTCTTCAATTGGGGTGATATTTACTCCGTTGTATTGATGGAAAGGCAGTATTCCTTTCGGTTTGTCAATATAATTGAAGTTTTTGTCGGTTAAGATAGTGGCGATAAAAAGATGATTCTTTCTGTCTCTTGGAAACGAATTAAAATCAGGATAGGTAGTTTTTAAGTAAGTGTCTACTTCCTTAAAAAAAGGTAATTTATCCATAGCAACAATAAAAGTCGAAAGTGCATTATTGTTGGTACGGTTGATGTAGCCGTTGATGGTTTCCGATGCGGGGTTGTAATCCTGTATGAAATCGGTCAGGAACTTAAACATTCTGCTGGCTGCTCCAGAAGCCGGTACAAATTTCTCAACCGTATACTGATTGATTTTGCTTTCGAAAATAGTACTGTAATGCTTGAATTCACTTTCTGAAAGCTGAATGATGCCGTTATTTGGTGTTGCCGGTTTTTCTATTGCGATCTTTGCAACACCCGCTTTGATGTTGTTTATTTGATTAACGATGTAATCAATGTTTTTGCCTTGTTTGTGTATTGTAATGAAATCATGATTAGATAAACCGGCCTTTTTTGCTTTTTCTAAATCGGAAACAATTTGGATAGCTTTTTCCAGTCTTTCTTGCTGATTTCCTGATATCAGAATGTAAGGTTTCTGATAATCGATTAAAGCTTTTTCAAAAAGAACAAACGAATTGTCTCTGTATTCTTGGCTATCTCTTAAGCCGTCGTCTTCCCATGGCACATCAATGTCTGTTAGAAAAAACAAATCGTATTCGTGCAAACGGGCAGCTTCTTCCAGTTCGTCGGTGCAATGATTGTAATAAATATCTGAAAATACTTTGGTTACTAAAGAATTAGTGTCGCAAAACAGGAAGCGGTTGGCTTTTTCTAAAGCTTTGTTTTCCAATTGTGTTTGTCCAATGGCAATTGGTAACAAATCAGATTCGTCGCAAATGGCGTTGTATTTATTTAATTTTTCCTGAAGATATTCTCGGGCAAATTCTTCAATCCATACGGTATTAAAATGTTCGGCCAATTGTCTGGCAAGTGTTGTTTTGCCAGTGCTTTCAGGTCCGTAAAGCGTTACCTTAATTATTGAAGTTTCTTTTTGTCTAAGATCTTTCTCCATTCCAAATAAGCCGCTATGGCTAATAGTGTAAAAATTAGATATTGAAGCGATAACATTCCGAGCCCTCTGTAAGCATAAAGAGGAACCACTATAATATCGCCAACAATCCACAAAGTCCAGTTTTCGATTTTCTTCTTGGCCATGTACCACATTCCGGTGAAGAAAATACCAGATGCAAAAATATCAAAATAATTTTCTGTTTTTATCTCGTAATCAAAGTATTTATAAATGCCAATAACAATAAGTACTGTCAAGATGAATAAAATCAAGCCAAAGTATTTTTCAATGGTATTTGTGCGGGTAATTTCCAGTTGTTCTTCGTTTTTGCCTCTGGTCCAGTTCCACCATCCGTAAATGCTCATAATGGAGAAATACAAATTGATCATCATGTCACCCAGATATCCGGCGCGCCATAGTAGATAAACGCTGATTATTGTGGCAATCAATCCGGTAGGGTACACCAAAATATTTTCTTTTTTAGCATACCAGACGCTTAGTATGCCAAATACAAAGGCAACGGCTTCTAAAATGATTTGCCAAAGCGGAGCGTTTTTATAAGCGTCAATGAAAAAATCTAACATGGTAGAGATAAGTGTAAATTAAGAATTGAAAAAAAACATGTTATTTTCGAAGGCAGTGCCTATGACTACTAAATCGGCTCCAGCATAAAAAGCGTCGTCAATAGCTTTTTTTGAACGTATGCCTCCGCCAACAATAACAGGGATTTGAGTATTTTGTGTAACTTTTTGAATCATTGTCAACGGGACAGCTTGTTGCGCACCACTTCCCGCTTCAAGATAAATCAATTTGTTACCTATGTATTCACCGGCTTGTGCTGTTTGAAGTACATAATCAGCATTGTCTCTGTTTAGTGGAGTGGTT
>DATEDY010000125.1:0-6743 GCA_035281405.1 Flavobacterium sp. | reverse complement strand
AAAAAAAGAGCTACATTGCTGTAACTCTTTTTGAGGCATCGCCCGGATTCGAACCGGGGTAGACGGTTTTGCAGACCGGTGCCTAGCCGCTCGGCCACGACGCCATTGTGGATTGCAAATATAATAAAAACTTTAAAGTTTAAAAGTCAAAAGTCAAAAGTTTGTCTATTTTCTTTATTCTTTTACCTCTTTTCTGTCAAAATTACAGTAACTTGTTGAACATCACCACCAATTGGCGGATTAATTTTAGAAACTTCCACAGTAACTTGGGTTACCATTTGTAATTCTTTAAGTGTTCTGTTGTTAATTCGTTGTGCTACATGCTCCAATAATTCGGAACGAATGGCCATTTCTTCCACTACAATCCTATTCAAATGGACATAATCTACCGTATCAGTAAGTTTATCAGATTGCGCTGATTGGGTTAAATCGGCTTCAATTTCTAAATCAACTCGGTAATCACTCCCTATTTTACTTTCTTCCACTAAACACCCATGATACGAAAATGTACGTATGTTTTGTAATCTAATTATTCCCATTTATCTGTAAAAAATTGAAGGTTAAAGGTACAAGTTCAAGGTTTATTAAACAACTTTAAACCTTAAACCTCAAACTTTTTTTATCTTTGTTCAAAAGATAAAAAAATAGAATGTCTACAAAAGAAAAATCATTGAATTTTATAGAGCAAATCATTGAAGAAGATTTAAAAAATGGTCTGTCTCCCGATAAATTACGTTTCCGTTTCCCACCAGAACCTAATGGTTATTTGCATGTGGGTCATGCCAGTGCGATCTGTTTAAATTTTGGATTAGGAATAGATTATCAAGCTCCAGTAAATTTACGTTTTGACGATACAAATCCTGCTAAAGAAGAACAGGAATATGTTGATGCTATCAAACGTGATGTGGAATGGTTGGGTTTCAAATGGGCTGAAGAATGTTATGCTTCGGATTATTTCCAGCAATTATACGATTGGGCTATTATCTTGATTAAGAAAGGAAAAGCCTATGTAGACAGCCAATCTTCGGAAGAAATGGCAAAACAGAAAGGAACGCCCACTCAAGCTGGTACAGACAGTCCTTTCAGAAACCGTTCGGTTGAAGAGAATCTAGATTTATTCGAACGCATGAAAAATGGTGAATTTAAAGAAGGAACTCATATTTTACGTGCTAAAATCGATATGGCTTCATCAAATATGCTAATGCGTGATCCTATCATGTATCGCATTTTGCATAAACACCATCATAGAACCGGCGATGCATGGTGCATCTACCCTATGTACGATTGGGCACATGGTGAAAGTGATTATTTAGAGCAAATTTCACACTCCTTTTGTACTTTGGAATTTCTTCCTCACAGAGAGTTATATGATTGGTTTTTAGATAACATTTATGATGAAAATAAAGTACGACCAAAGCAACGTGAATTTGCTCGTAGAAATTTATCTCATACGGTTGTTTCTAAGCGTAAATTATTACAATTAGTTGAAGAAAAGCATGTTACAGGATGGGATGATCCACGAATGAGTACGATTTCAGGTATGAGAAGACGCGGCTATACTCCTACTTCTATCCGTAATTTTGCAGATACAATTGGTATTGCAAAACGTACTAATTTGATTGATGTTTCGCTTTTAGAATTCTGTGTGCGTGAAGATTTAAACAAGACTGCACCTCGCGTTATGGCTGTTTTGGATCCAATAAAATTAGTGATTACAAACTATCCTGTTGATCAGGAAGAATGGTTGGAAGCGGAAAATAATCCTGAAGAAGAGGTATTAACATATAGAAAAGTACCTTTTTCAAGAGAGATTTATATCGAAAGAGAAGATTTTAAAGAAGAAGCTGATAAAAAATTCTTCAGATTAACATTAGGAACCGAGGTTCGTTTGAAGAATGCTTATATCATTAAAGGTGAATCTGTAGTGAAAGATACTGAAGGAAATATTACCGAAATTCATGCTACTTATGATCCAGATTCTCGTTCAGGAAGTGGTTCAGAAGCTAGTAAACGTAAGGTAAAAGGAACTATTCACTGGGTTTCTACGCAACATGCATTACCAGCAGAAGTACGTATTTATGACCGTTTGTTTTCACACGAAAGTCCTGATGGTAATAAAGAAATTGACTTTAAAGAGTTTATTAATCCTGACTCTTTAAAAGTAATTACAGGTTATGTTGAACCAAGTTTACAAACCTCAAAAGAACTTGATCAGTTCCAATTCCAACGTTTGGGTTATTTCTGTGTTGACAGAGATTCTTCTGCTTCAAAGCTTGTATTTAATAAGACTGTCGGTCTTAGAGATACTTGGGCAAAGGTAGAAAGTAAAGAGTAATAGTTTTAATTTCAATACATTATATTACCCTCACAGTAACTTTCACTGTGAGGGTTTTTTGTTTTCAGTATAGGAAAAACACCTATAAAAACAGATTGAAATTCCTGTTAAAATACAGGATTTGTCCTTCAATATAGTTGTGTTCATGAGGGTAATTTTGTCTTGATAATGGGAGAAACCTGAAAAGCCAATAAAGAGTAAGGAAAAAACAAACTGATTATGAAAACAAAAAGAAGTATTATTCTAGGTATGATTACCGGGTTATTATTTTTAACTCAAAGTTGTTGTAAACCTGGTGTCATCGGAAGTGTTAATAACACACTTCGCCCACAAGAAACCAATAATTGGTGTTGGGCAGCAACCACACAAATGATTGCTCAAAATGAGGGAATTAGCAAAACTCAATGTGAATTAGCTAATCACAGATTTGGTAAAACAAACTGTTGTGATGATGAACCTACTGACAATACATGTAGAAAGACAAATGATTGTAACTCACCAGGTTGGCTAGAATTGGATTACAGCGGACTTAAATATTCTGAAACATCTACAGCCTTAAGCTGGGATGAATTGAAAAGAAGTATTTACTGTAGTAAGGATATCTTAGGATTTGCTTACGGTCAAAGCGGTGTTGTAGGACATGTTGTAGCTGTTAAAGGTTATGTGACTGTAAATGGCATAAATTATGTGGTACTTAATGATCCATGGTCACCTTGTATGGGGCAAGAAAGACTAATTACATATGATGAGTATGTTGATCCTTCTGGTGCAAGTACTCATTGGAATACATGGTATAACATCACTAAAAAATAACTTTAAAAATACAATTATGAAAAATTTACAATCAATTATAACGTTTTTATTTGCGGTCTTTTCTATAAGCATGAATGCACAAACCACTGCTAATAATGGTGTTAGAGAAGCTGCAATGAAAGGAAAAGCGGATTTGATAAAAATATTATCTGAGAACAGGGATTTTAATTTTGGTGTTTCTGCCAAAGATGTTGAAGCTGCTCAGGTTTCCAATCCAATTGAAATATTTTCGACAGATTTTAACAAATTACTAGCCGATAATGGTTCAAATATAACTTCAGTTTCAAGAAGTGAAAGTGTATTTATAGTACCATTTGCAAATAATGGAAGAGTAATTACTACAGTTAGTGTGGCCTCTGATAGTAAAGGAACAAAGGTAGTAGAGCTTGTAAATCAGCAGTATTCATCAGAATTGAATGAACTACCAGCTGAAATCAAAAGAGCCAATTTTAGAGGACTTCGTTTTATTCACGTTCCAAACATTCAAGCAACTGTATATATTTTTGAAGATAAATGCTACACGAGTTACAATGGAAGAAGTTTAAGAGAAGGAATCAGTATCTCAGAAATTTCACGTCAACTTCAAAATGATGCGAAAGTTTTTCAAACGCGTTTTGGTGAAGAACTTAAAAAAGGAAAATTGGTGAGATAGTTATCATTATAGTTTTTATTAATTGAAAACCCGTTTTTAAACGGGTTTTCTTATTATTATTTATTTTGATGATATTTTTAAAATAATAGTTTTTTACTATCAATATTAACTTCTATATTTTGTTTCTAATGAATTTTATTTTTTACGTAAGGTGATTTTGCTTTAAAGTATTTAAAAACTTCTTAAAACGCTTTATTTTACTTTTCTCATTTTTTAGCCCAATAAATTGACTTGAATTTTCAAGCCACCATTTTTAAAACAGTAAAGCATTACAAAATCTATTGAATTTTAAAAACAATAAATTTTTATTATTATTAACCACCTTCATATTCTTTTTGTAATCGATTTAAAAAAAAAGGTAAGGTGTTTCGTTGTTTATAATGCCAAAAATAGCTCAAATCACTTTATTTTAATTTTGTCCTTAAAAATCATTTTTTAGTCAACAATTTCGACTAAAAAAAAAAAAGAGCTCATCAAAGTGAACTCTTTTAGAAATATTTTTTTTACTATTTTATGAAGCGTCTGTTGGATTTGAAGTATCAGACGGATTAAAATCTGTTGAAGTGTGATCATTTGTTTTTTTGATTCTCTTCGGTTGATTTTTCATTGATTCACCAATTTGGTTCGAAGCAGTAAAACTTGCTACCATATTATTTAACATGTCACTTCCTGCTTGTGGTGAATTAGGTAATAAAATTAGATTTGAATTTGTATCGGCTCCAATAGCTTGTAAAGTATCATAATGTTGAGTGATAACTATCAAAGCAGATGCTTCTTGAGAATTGATTCCAACATTATTCAATACTTCAACACTTTCTACTAATCCTTTGGCAATTTCTCGACGTTGATCAGCAATACCTTGTCCTTGTAATTTTTTGCTTTCTGCTTCCGCTTTAGCTTTTGCAACAATTCTAATACGTTGTGCTTCAGATTCAAACATTGCGGCTGTTTTCTCTCTTTCCGCTGCATTGATACGGTTCATGGCATTTTTTACCTGAATATCCGGATCAATATCAGTTACCAAAGTGTTGATAATATCATAACCGTAAGTCGTCATTGCTTCGTTCAATTCACGTTTTACTGCAATAGCAATATCATCTTTACGAACAAAAACATCATCCAAGATTAATTTTGGAACTTCAGCACGTACAACATCAAATACATAAGCTGTGATTTGATCGTGTGGATATTCTAATTTGTAGAATGCATCGTATACATTTTCCTGAATCACTTTGAATTGTACTGAAACTTTCATTTTGACAAAAACATTGTCTTTGGTTTGTGTTTCAATGATGACATCCAACTGTTGTATTTTAAGATTTACTCTTCCGGCAATTCGGTCAATAATTGGAATTTTAAGTTGTAATCCAGAATTTCTTATACTTTGAAATTTTCCAAAACGTTCTATTACTGCTGATGTTTGTTGTTTAACAGTAAAGAAACTGGACATCAAAAGAATAAAACCAAAAAAGAGAAAGGCAATTGTAAAAGGTCCCATAGTTTGTAAAGATTAGTTTGTTATATAAGTTATACGTTAAATAATTTTAAATGTTACAAAACGTTTTCCAATTATAATGTTTACTTTCGCCGAAATTTTTGATTATGAGACGGATTTTATTACTTCTATTTATTTTGACTACTACTTTTTCGTTTTCCCAATACCGAAAAAACGATGGTAACCATATTGGACTTTCTGGAGGTATAACAAATACTTCACTTTTTACATCAAATTTTAATACAAAACCTGAAAACGGATGGATTGGTGGTCTTTCTGTTCGTGGAAATTATTATAATGATTGGAGCATGGCTTTCGGAATGCAGTTTACCGAAAGTAACTTTTCTGTGGAAACTATTAATGCATTGTTGCAAAGTGAAAATGTTTCTTACAAATTATCTGGCGCACAAATACGATTATTGTTGAGTGCTAACTTGGTTAAAAATCATGTTTCTATTGATTTTGGGCCTGTACTTCAGGTAAATGGGAAGCTTAGAATTAATCAAGGAGAGAAGAATAATATCATTAAAGGAACAGCTTTATTAGCTAATGATATCTTAGACATTACTAAAATCAACGGTAATATATATGTTGGTGCTTCTGCTGGTGGTAAACATATCAGAGCTATTGTATTTTATCAATATGGATTGAACAATATCATGAACAATCTTAACAAGCACGATGACTTACGACTGAAGAATAATAATGATGATTTCAAAGGACATATAGGAATGATATCCGGTCAGATTCTGATTAACTTATAGTAAACTAACTCCCTTTTTAGGGAGTTTTTCTTTTAATTTAGTTTACAAACCGACCAATTCATAATGGTTTATTAAATTATTCATAGTTTTAAGATAAGGCTGATTTAACAATGAGGAAGTAGTTTTGAATCGCAATCAAATACTAAAACTATGAAACTACTACTACTTATCTTTTCTTTTTTATCATTTTCTGCTTTTGCCGAAGATGAAATTCTTCTTAAATCCGGAATCAAGGAAACTATTAAACCGAACACTTTCAGAGTAGATTATACCGAAAAGAAAATCAGTTATCAAACGAATACTAACAATAAAGAAGTAACCATTCTTTTTAAAGATTTTGATTGGGTTACCGTAGGAATCAATAAGTTTCAAACATTTACTTTAGATGGATCTTCTGTTGCAGAAGGTTATTTTGTTTTATCAGAAACTGCTACTAAAAGATTAATTTTCCGATCAACTCAAGACGAAGACTCTAATTTGATTAAGTACGCCTTTTATGTTATCGATACCAATAATAAAATTCTTGATTATCATTCTTTCGATAATGGAACTAGTAAAAAGAGTATTGCACAGCGTTCGGAAATCTTTCTTAAAATTAGATATTATTTTGCTGAATGTACCGAGATGATGCAACGATTGGAATTGTATGATCAGTATTCATCTGATATGAATCACAATCGGATT
>DATEDY010000124.1:0-10948 GCA_035281405.1 Flavobacterium sp. | reverse complement strand
CCAATAACAAATTAAAGGTTTCCTAATTTTATTAAGGATAATTCTAAAAGCAATGAGTATGCATTTGAGTCACGAAGAAGAAGATCGCAATTTATCCTTATCACGTTTTGAATCAATGTTAAAAACCAACAAGGTTTTGTTTTTTGATTCAGAAGAATTTGAGGATATCATACTACATTATATGGATATCGGAAAGCCATCCTTGGCTAAAAAAGCGCTCAAATTAGCTTTAGAGCAGCATCCGAAATCGACAGGTTTACGATTAGTCCAAGTGGAAATGCTGGTTTTTGAAGATAAACTGGAACCGGCTGAAAAACTACTTAACGAATTGTATGCCATCGAACCAACCAACGAAGAAATTTACATCCAGAAAGCCAATATTTATTCTAAAAGAGACAATCACGAAAAAGCGGTTGAATTATTAAAAATGGCTTTACGATATACTGATGATTATGCTGATGTGCATAATTTAATTGGTATGGAATATCTTTTCATGGATGAACTGGAATTGGCCAAAGAGAACTTCATCAAATGTTTGAACGAAGAACCCGAAGAACAATCCAGTTTATACAATGTTATTTACTGTTTTGAATTTTTAGAACAATACGAAGAAGCGATTGCGTTTTTAACCAAATACATCGACGAAAACCCGTACAGCGAAATAGCGTGGCATCAGTTAGGCCGTTTAAACTATTCGATTAAACGCTATGAAGATGCGTATCTGGCCTTTGATTATGCCACTGTGATTGACGATCAGTTTATGGGCGCATTCATGGAAAAAGCAAAATCGTTGGAGCGTTTAAAACGTTACGAAGAAGCCATAGAAAATTATCAGGAAACCATCATTCTAGATGATCCGACATCGTATGCTTTACTGCGTATTGGTAAATGTTTTGAGAAACTGGGCAACGAAATAGAAGCCTTGAAATTCTATAACGAAACCGTACATGAAGATCCGCTTTTAGATAAAGGTTGGATTGCCATAACCGATTTGTACTTCAAAAAGAAAAACTACCAGAAAGCGTTGTTTTTTGTCAACAAAGCGTTGGCTATTGACAGCGAAAATAAAATGTACTGGAAACGTTATGCAACCATCAACCGCTCATTAAGTTTTTATGAAGAAGCTGAAATGGGCTATCGTAAAGCCGTGGAATATGGCGATTATGAGTTAGACACTTGGTTGTATTGGGTAGATATTTTACAATTTTTAGGTGAATTTGATGTTGCCGTGCAAACGTTACTTCAGGCTTGCGAATATTTCCCTGACGAGTACGAAATCGAATACCGTTTAGCAGGCTTGTATTTTTTACTTCAGGACACAGAGAAAGGATCATTCCACCTTAACAACGGACTTCGTCTAAGTTTCAAAAACAGAAGTATTCTTGAAGAATTATTCCCTGTGGTTTGGGAACGTAAAATGGTTCAGGATAATATTGCGAAGTACAAAAAATAATGAAAAAAACACTTCCCTTAGGATTATTATTGATTACCGGTTTTTTCGGTTTTAGCCAAACTAAAAAAACAATAGAACAAAAAAACGACCACTCAGATATTATCACAATTGAACAGCTTTCGAAACAGAAGAATGCTGTAGTAGAAGAAAGTCCAGATGTAGTTTATTCATCTGCTGGTATTGATGTACCGCCCGAATACATAGGAAGTCAAACTAAATTCTATACTGATTTCAATAAAATTTTTAAGTTGAAAGCGGATAACGAAGATATTAAAGGTCGCATTTTTGTAGAATTCATCGTAGAAAAAAACGGGACTCTGAGCGATATTAAAATTATTCGTGATTTACAAGGTATTAGTGCTGGAAAAAAGGTTGTAGAAACTCTTGCAAAAATGCCGAAATGGAAACCTGGAATGCAAGACGGAAAAACATTGAGAATCCGCTACTCAATACCCATTACAATAGATATAAAAGCAAAAACTGATATTAATTCATACTATCCTGCATTTCCAAACAAGAACAAAGAAATAAAGGAACTAAAAGACAAATAGGTTCTCAAAATGAATAAACTTGGCTTACTGGGAAGAAACATCAGCTATTCATTCTCCCGTAATTACTTCACCCAAAAATTTGAAAAGGAAGGACTAACAAGCACTTACAGTTATGAAAATTTCGACATTCCGTCAATTGCTGAATTTTCATCCATTCTAAAAAACAATCCTACTACCATTGGAATGAATGTTACCATTCCCTACAAAGAAGAAGTCATTCCGTTTTTAGATCAGTTATCAGAGAATGCCAAAGCAATTGGTGCCGTAAATACCATTAAAGTGTTAGCTGATGGAAAGTTGGAAGGTCATAATACCGATTATTTTGGTTTCACCGAATCTTTAAAACCGTTACTTGAAAGTCACCACAAAAAAGCACTGATTTTAGGAACTGGCGGAGCGGCAAAAGCGGTGGCATTCGGTTTGCAAACATTAGGAATACAACACCAATATGTTTCCAGAAAAGCATCAGACAAAACCATTGCTTACGAACAACTCGATGCGGCTGTTTTCGCTGAATACACATTGATTATCAACTGTACACCCTTAGGAACGCACCCTAACATAGAAGCTTGCCCTGACCTGCCCTACGATTGTTTTAGTGAAAAGCATATTGCTTATGATTTGATTTACAATCCGGAAGAAACCGAATTTCTGAAAAGAGCAAAACAAAAAAAAGCCGTTACAAAGAACGGCTATGAGATGTTAGTTTTACAAGCTGAAAAAGCCTGGAAAATCTGGACAAATTAATGTTTTTTCTGAGCTCTGTTTGCAGCAACTCTTTCTGAAGCAATTTTTTTATACGCTGTCAATTGTTCTTCCGAAAGAAAATTCTTTAGTTCAGCATATTTTTTTTCTTCTAATGCATCTTCTTTCTTGATTCTATCAGCGGAAGAAACATTCGCTTCAAATAACTCATCATTCAGTTTGATGTATTTCTTTACAAGCTGAAAATACTGAGTCTCCTGATCTAATGACATTTTTAGAGTAGACAATTCTTTTTTATACTCTTTACTTGTTCGTATTTCCTGATTCAAATCCTGTTCCTTACTTTGCGAGTAACCTACAACAGACAGAATCAATGCAGCCGCGATGAATAATTTTTTCATGATAGTTGGGTTTAACTGATTGTAAATTTATGAAATAAATTGAATTACACAATTATTCCATTTTACATTACCTCATAATGAACGTACTTTTTAAGCCAAAATTGCTTCAAACAAAATTTATATCTCTTGTAAAATAACGATTCAACAATTAAAACCCGTTTTATATCGGTTTTTGCTTTTGAATTTAGTTCGATTTTAGTAACTTCGGCGGTAAATAACTGTAAATATCCTGCAAGATGCAAGAAGAACAACACGATAACCTGTCAGTGGAGAGTACAACGACAGACGGAAACATTACTCAAAATGAAGCTGAAACTGTGAATGAAGCGGTAGAAGCCATCGAAAATCTTAATGCCGAAGTAAGCGAAGATGCCTCCATAGAAGAAAGCCATGATATTCCAATGAAAGATTATGAAACATTGGACATGGATAAGCTTGTTTTAGAATTAGAACATTTGGTGAGCCAAGAGAAAGTTATGGCCATACGAAACCATGTGGAAGAAATCAAACAAGCCTTCTTATCAAAATACAATCATTTTATTGATGAGAAAAGAGAAGAGTTTTTACATGAAAATCCGAATTCTTCTGAAGAATTTGAATATCATTTTCCTTTAAAAACGAAATTCGATTCATTATACAACAATTATAAAAGCAAAAAAAGCACGCACTTTAAAAGCTTAGAATCAACTTTAAAGGATAACCTTCAAAAGAGATTGGCATTAATTGAAGAACTGAAAACGTTAATCAATCCCAACGAGAACATTAAAGATGCCTTAAAACAGTTTAATGATTTACGTGAGCGTTGGAAAAATGCCGGCCCAATACCTAAAGACAAATACAACCACGTATGGAATAATTACCATTTCCATGTGGAGAATTTCTATGATATTTTACATTTAGACCGTGAAGCACGTGATTTAGATTTCAAACATAATTTAGATTTGAAATTAAAAATCATTGCACGTGCCAAAGATTTACTTAATGAACACGATGTTTTCAAGGCTTTCCGTGAATTACAATCGCTACATAAAATCTGGAAAGAAGAAATTGGTCCGGTTTCAAGAGAGAACAGAGAGGATATCTGGAATCAGTTTAGTGAAATCACCAAACAAATGCATGACAAGCGTGAATCTATGTTTGGTCAAATGCGCGAAATCGAACAGCAAAATCTGAACAAAAAGCGTGAGATTATTGCAGCTATTGAAACGATAGCGACAGAAAAAGTAGAAATGCATACCGGTTGGCAGGCACAAATCAATAAAATTGAAGCTTTACGACAAGAATTTTTCTCAACAGGCAAAGTTCCTGTTGAAGTCAATGAGCAAACCTGGAGCGATTTTAAAACCGCTGTGCGCAACTTTAATGCTCATAAAAATTCTTTTTACAAAGACATTAAAAAAGAACAGCAATCTAATTTAGATAAAAAGAATGCACTGGTTGCACGCGCTAAAGAATTACAGGAAAGTGATGATTTTGCAGCTGCAACACCTGTTATGAAACAAATACAGGAAGAGTGGAAGAAAATTGGCCACGTTCCTAAAAAATTCTCCGATGCCGTTTGGGCTGAATTTAAAGAAGCTTGCAATCATTATTTCGATCGTTTGCATGCGGTAAGAAATCAAAACGAAGAAGTCGAAATTGTAGCTTTCGATAAAAAGAAAGAATACCTTGAAAAGCTCAAAGATTTTGAGTTTACAGGCAATCATAAAACCGATTTAGATGCAATAAAAGCACACATTGAAACTTGGAAGAGTTTTGGTAAAGTACCTTTTGCAAGACGTCACATTGAAGGTAAATTCAACAAAGTTTTGGATGTATTGTTTGAAAAATTGAGTTCTAGCAAGAAAGAAGCTGAAATGATGCGTTTCAATAACCGCTTAGAGCAATTAGGAACTGATACGAGAAGAATTGATGGAGAAAAGATTTTCATCCAACGTAAAATTGAAGAAGTTCAACATGAAATTTTCCAATTAGAAAATAACATTCAATTCTTTGCCAATGCTAAAAACGACAATCCGATGGTTGTTGAAGTGAAGAAAAACATTGACCGACATAAAGAAGAATTAGCTACTTGGAAAGAAAAGCTAAAACAGTTAAGAAATATGTAATAAAAAAGCCATCAATTTGATGGCTTTTCTTTTGCTTTTAGTTCTTTTTCGATTACTCCATGAGTGAGCGAACCTTTTGGAACTCTATGAATATTAAATTTCGCTTTAAATCCTGTAGACAAACCCCATTTATCTTCTGTAATCAGATTTCCTTGTTCGTCAAAAAATCCAAATTCTCCTGTATTGGGTGATAAAGCTCCTTCATTAACCGCTTCAATTTCTATATGGTTGATTCCTTCCAGCAACCCGATGTATAATTTATTAGAATTAGCCTTTAATTCTACCAATTCTACGATTAATTTACCATCAACCCATATTCGGATTCTATCTGCATCTATTTCTCCAAAATCTCTATAATTAAGCGATATAGTAGCTGATTCTGTTTTAAACTCGCCAAAGTATTGATGCCTTCTGAATTCCTTACCATCATTTCCACCTTCTTTGACAATCACATTCGACTTGTTCATTTTTTCGGCATATTGTTTTCCAACATTCAAATCACTTTTAGGCTGATTTGACATGCCTTTTGGCTCTATTTTAGGCTCATCGTATACTTTGGTTGGAAACTTAAATCTTTCCGGTTCAAAAGGTTGAGAAATCGAATATTGAGGCGCTGTAGTAGTAGTTTGTGGTTTATTGTCAGGTTTAGGCAAATCAATTCTAGGCAATACAGTTACCTTAAGCGTTTTTCCATCTTGTGCAAAACCTATGAAAGGTAAAAGGGCGATAATGACAATTATTTTTTTCACTACGTAAATTTATCAAAAATTATTCCAAACCTAAACTATTGTTTTTCAAAACTATATTCCCTCTCAACCAAGCAAATTCGGGTCGTGTAAGATTGGTACCAATTTTCACGTCCTTTTTGTTGTGCGACCAAATGATCTACATTTTGTTTCCAAGCGCTTATAGCTTCTAAATTTCTCCAATAAGATACGGTTATCCCAATTTGGTTGCGTGCCGATTCCACTCCTAAAAAACCTTCCTGTTCCCGAGCTAGGCTTACCATTAAATTAGCCATCTCGTCATAGCCTTCTTCAATTTCCGTA
The DNA here is from genome assembly GCA_035281405.1 of Flavobacterium sp. GTDB lineage: Bacteria > Bacteroidota > Bacteroidia > Flavobacteriales > Flavobacteriaceae > Flavobacterium. Next base: position 4,681 of record DATEDY010000124.1, on the reverse strand, counting down.
CGAACTGAAGTGAAAATCACAGCATAATAAGGTGGTTTCATATTATATTTTTAATGTTTGAAATGCTTTATAAACCGCCTCATGCAAAATATCACCGTGGTTACTTTCTTTAAAAAAATGAAAATGACTTTCAATAGTTTTACTTTGTTTGGATACTATCTGAAATAACTTTTTAGCATCATTCTCCATGACATCTCCTTCTTTTCCTACTCCAATAAACACTTTTGTTTTTTGATTAAAACCGTCTTTGGAAAATTCCGGAACCATTTTAAACATGGATTGATTATCCCACCAAATACTCGGACTAATGATAATATAATTCGAAAAAAGTGTGGGGTTTTTATACAAAACTTCAGTAGCCAACAATCCACCTAAAGATTGTCCAATGATTGTTTTTGAGTCGGTAGTTTTGTATTTACCCTGAATAAAAGGTTGCAATTCCTTTTCAATAAAGTTGATGAATTTTTCTGAAGAACCTGTAGTTGGAAAATCTTTTTTATCCTGTTCAATTGTTGTTGGAAATGTAAAATCCCGTTTCCTGTCTACATTCGCGATGCCAACAACAATGGATTTAGAAACCATTTTAATCCAATCGTAATTTCCGTATTGTACCAAACCCACGATATGTATAAAATCTTCCTCCGCAGAACCATCTAACAAATAGATAACTGGATAACTCTGATTGGCATCATACCCGGCGGGAAGATAAACATTAAGCGTTCGTTCTTCGTTGAGTACATTTGAATTAATGGTTTCTATTTTCCCTAAAACAAAATCTTTGCTTTGGGCATTAGACAGCAAGGAACAAATTAACAATACGGCGGATAACGCTATTTTCATTATATGATTATATGATTTTATGTTTACATTTTTTTAGCTTCTTCCCAGAACACATCCATTTCTGCAAGTGTCATATCAGAAAGGTTTTTACCTAACTCATTGGCTTTAGATTCAAGGTATGTAAATCGTTTAATAAACTTCTTATTGGTACGTTCTAAAGCATCTTCAGGATTCACTTTTAAGAATCTGGCATAATTGATCATGGAGAACAACACATCGCCAAATTCAGCTTCTATTTTATCTTGATTCGCTGCTTCGACTTCATGTTGCAATTCAGCCAGTTCTTCCTGCACCTTTTCCCATACCTGATGTGGTTCTTCCCAATCAAAACCAACTCCTTTCACTTTGTCCTGAATTCGGCTGGCTTTCACCAAAGCCGGTAAGCTTTTCGGAACGCCTTCCAATACTGACTTTTTCCCTTCTTTAAGCTTTAACTTTTCCCAGTTTTGTTTGACTTCTTCTTCATCGGCCACCACCACATCGCCATAAATATGAGGATGACGATGGATTAGTTTATCACAAATATCATTAGCAACATCGCCCATGTCAAAATGATTCGCTTCAGTACCAATTTTAGCATAAAACACAATATGTAGTAACAAATCACCTAGTTCCTTTTTGACTTCTTCCAGATTATTATCTAAAATAGCATCTCCCAACTCATAGGTTTCCTCAATAGTTAAATGTCGTAGAGATTGTAATGTTTGCTTTTTATCCCAAGGACACTTTTCACGTAAATCGTCCATGATATCGAGTAATCGGTTAAAAGCATCTAATTGTTCCTGGCGTGTGTTCATAAAAACGATTTTACTTCGTACAGTTCGACCTAAAGGTCTCGTGTTTGTAAAAATAACAAATCCTGCTGTAGGTTACCCACAGCAGGACTTATAATTATGTTAAAATTGGACTACTCTTTTGCTTTAGTAGCTTTTGCTTTTTTCGGCTTTTCTTCAGTAGTATCCTCAGTTTTTTCAGCTTTTACTGTTTTTTTAGTTGCTTTTTTAGGCGCTTCAGCTTCAACAACCTCTGCTGTTTCCACTACAGCTAATCCTTTAGCTTGCAAAATATTATACCAGTTTAATACTTTTTTGATATCTGAAGGATACACTCTTTCTTGATCATAATCAGGTAAAACTTCTAAGAAATAAGCTGTCAAAGCTGCTTTATCATCTTTCAAAACTGGAGCCTGACCACCGTTTTCTTTCGCTGCAATAGCATTCATTACTTCAACCAATGGTTTTTCTTCAGAATAAGTATACATTGAGATTTCAGACAATAAACTTACGTTACTGCGCATCCCTACCGTTACTTTTTTGCCATCAACTAATGATTCAGCAACAAAGCCTGTGCGTGTTTGCATTTTTAATTCATACAATCCCGGTTTACCAGAAACAGCTAAAATTTTTTCTAATTTCATTTTTGTAATTATATATTGTTCAACTAATTATCTTCCTTTCTTTGGAGCAGCAAAACGCATACGGTAGTCAGGACGTGACTTACCCTCCATGATATTTTGCAATTTCTTTTTAATTAACGTTTTTTTCAGTGTAGAAATTTTATCAGTAAATAAAATTCCTTCAATATGATCGTATTCGTGCTGAATCACTCTCGCAATTAAACCGTCATAAACTTCTGTTTTTTTCTCGAAATTTTCATCAACATATTCGATTGTGATTTTCTCTTTACGATACACATCTTCACGAACATCCGGAATACTCAAACAGCCTTCATTAAAACCCCATTCATCCCCTTCTTCTTTTACGATTTTAGCATTGATGAATGTTTTTCTGAACCCTTTTAACTGTTCTGCTTCCGCTTTAGACAAATCATCACTGTCACTGAAAGGTTCTGTATCCACAATAAACAAACGAATAGCCAAGCCTACTTGTGGTGCAGCCAATCCTACTCCATGCGCATTGTACATGGTTTCATACATGTTTGCGATTACTTCGTTTAAATTAGGATACTCTTGTGTTATGTACTCCCCTACTTTTCTCAGTACCGAATCACCATAACCAACAATTGGATAAATCATTTTTACATTTTTTGGGCGTTACCCTGAAACTTCAAGGCTGGTCTATACACAGTACAAAGTACACGTATTTATCCTTAACGCGTTTTAAATTTAGAATGCAAAAGTAAATAAATTTCGAATTAAACGTTCAATTTTAATACTTGATTAGTCTTTTTTCTTACAGTATCACACAACACCGCATTATCATTGAGATTTTGACCAAAAGAAGGAATCATTTCTTTCAGTTTTACCTGCCATTCGGCTGAGTGCATCTCATTTGGAAAACATTTTGCGAGCAATTCGATCATAATTGAAGTTGCAGTCGAAGCACCCGGAGAAGCTCCCAATAATACCGCTAAAGAACCATCAGCTGCGGAAACCACTTCGGTACCAAATTCTAAGACTCCATTACCATCTTTATCCTTTTTGATCACTTGTACACGTTGTCCTGCTGTTTCTAATACCCAGTCTTCTTTCTTAGCTGAAGGAACATATTCTTTCAGAGCTTTCATACGATCTTTTGATGACTGAAACACTTGTTCAATAAGGTATTTCGTCAACGGAATATTTTTCATTCCGGCACCTAACATAGGCTTGATATTATCCAATTCTATGGACTTGATTAAGTCAAAATAAGAGCCACTTTTTAAGAATTTAGTGGAAAAACCTGCATACGGACCAAAAAGTAACTCTTTTTTGCCATTGATTAAGCGTGTATCAATATGTGGAACCGACATGGGTGGCGCTCCCACCGATGCTTTACCGTACACTTTCACCGCGTGTTTTTCAATCACCTCCGGATTAGTACATTTAAGCCATTGACCACTTACAGGGAATCCTCCATAACCATTACCCTCCGGTATATTTGCCTTTTCCAAAAGCAATAACGATCCGCCGCCTGCACCAATAAAAACAAATGGTGTATAGGTACGTTTCTTTTCACCTGTAGTTAGGTTTTTAGTTTTGATTCTCCATCTTCCGTCCTGTTTCTTTTTTAGTTTGTATACGTCATGGTTAAAGTGTACAGTAACACCTTCAAGACTTTCAAGATATTTAAAAATACTTCGTGTTAATGCGCCAAAATTCACATCTGTTCCGTATTTCATTGAAGTAGCAGCTATTTTCTCCTTGTTTTTACGGCTTTCCATAACCAATGGCGCCCATTCTTTAATAAGATCCACTTCTTCGGTATACTCCATTTCTTTGAACAATTCAAAGTTTTGTAATGCTTCGAAACGTCTTTTCAGATAACTCACATTTTCTTCACCCCAAACAAAACTCAAATGCGGAACACTTTTGATAAAAGTTTCCGGATTTTGCAATACTCCTTTTTCTACCAAATACGACCAGAACTGTCTTGATACTTCAAAAGCTTCAGAGATTTTTACCGCCTTTTTAGTATCAATAGAACCGTCTTCCAATTCAGGAGTATAATTCAATTCACAAAAAGCAGCGTGTCCAGTACCTGCATTATTCCAGGCATCAGAACTCTCTGCGGCAGCAATATCTAAGCGTTCGTAGATTTCTATTTTTAAATTAGGTTGTAATTCTTTGAGTAATAATCCCAGTGTAGCGCTCATGATTCCGGCGCCGATTAATACTACATCGGGTTCAGTTGTGGAAGTTGTTGTTGTCATCTGCTCTAATTATAGTGCAAAGATAACCTCTAAAAAGCAAAATTTATCTTAATTTTCAAGTGATTACAAATTTTTCAAAAATTGTTAAAAAACTCTAAATCATTTTTCGGGTTAAATAATCTCTAAGCATAATTGTTGCAGAAATTTCATCAATTAGCCCTTTATTTTGACGTTGTTTCTTTTTGAGTCC
>DATEDY010000123.1:0-7535 GCA_035281405.1 Flavobacterium sp. | reverse complement strand
GGAGTGATAGTTCTAAAATATTGTTAAATAAAATTTAATCGTTTAGAGATGTGGATAATAACGACTAGTTTTGTTAATAAATCCCAAGATTGACATAAAATTACACGCGTATTATGAAATTTAAACATATTGTATATTTACTGTTAGCAGTAGTCTTAGGCGGAATGGTTTTCTACAGAATATCTGCAAACGGTACTAAAGGCGAAGAAGGCGGTAAAGGAAAAGGAAAGGAAGGAGATAAAAAACCTTCAAAAGTTTCCGGAATTGTATTAAAGCCACAAGTTTTCTCTGATAATTTATCACTTTCAGGCTCCATTGAAGCAAATGAGCAGATAGAAGTGAGAAGTGAAGTTTCCGGTGTGGTGGAAAGCATCAATTTTCAAGAAGGAAGTTATGTTTCAAGAGGCCAGCAATTGTTTAAAATCAATGATTTAGAGCTTCGCGCACAACTTTCGCAAGCCAAAACCAAACAAACTCTAGCTTCTGAAAATGAAAGAAGGGCCAGATTGTTATTGCAAAAAGAAGCGATCAGTCAGGAAGAATACGATATAGCCAGTGCCGAATTCCGTTCTGCGCAGGCACAAACACAATTAATTCAGGCGCAAATTGCCAAGACTTCAGTTAAAGCACCTTTTTCGGGAAAAATCGGTTTACGCTATATATCAAAAGGAACCTATGTTACACCAACGACAGTAGTGGCGAATTTGGTGAATACCAACCAGGTGAAAATTACCTTCTCAATTCCTGAGAAGTACGCAACACAGATGAAGGTAAATACTTCGCTTTCGTTCACAACTTCAGGCTCAAAAGATACATATACGGCTAAAATTTATGCTATCGAACCAGAAATTGAAGAAACGACCAGAACATTGAAAATGCGTGCAGTGGCACAAAACTCTAACGGAAAATTGATTCCGGGAACTTTTGCCAATGTATCGTTGCCGCTAGATAACATCAATGATGCATTATTAGTGCCAACAGAAGCACTTATTCCGGTGCAAAACGGTAAGAAAGTGTTTGTGTCTGTTAATGGTAAGGCGAAAGAAATCATGGTGGAAACTGGAGCCAGAACAGATAAAGATGTTTTGGTACTCACCGGATTAAAAGCTGGCGATACCGTTTTAACTACCGGTGTGATGACATTGAAAGACGATACTCCTGTAAAAGTTAATATAAAGTAAGATAGCTATGAGTTTATCCACTTTAAGTATCAAAAGACCCGTTTTAACGATTGTACTCAATTTGATGTTGATACTTTTCGGTATCATTGGGTATACGTTTTTGGGCGTAAGAGAGTTCCCGTCAATTGACCCTGCGCAAATTTCAGTGCAAACGAATTATTCGGGTGCAAATGCTGATATCATTGAATCTCAAATTACCGAACCTTTAGAAAAAGCAGTCAATTCGATTGACGGAATCCGAAACATTTCCTCTTCGAGCAGTTCAGGAAGAAGTAATATTACTATAGAATTCAATTTAGATAAAAATCTGGAGGAAGCAGCCAATGATGTTCGTGATAAAGTATCACAGGCAGTGCGAAGCTTACCTCAGGATATTGATGCGCCACCGGTTGTTTCAAAGGCTGATGCCGATTCGGAGCCTATTATTACAATGACGGTTCAGAGTGATAATAAGAATGTTTTGGAGTTAACCGACTATGCGGATAACGTACTGTCTCAGCGTTTGCAGACTATTCCGGGTGTGAGTAGTGTGCAAATTTGGGGAATGCGTAAATATGCCATGCGTTTATGGATCGATCCGAATAAATTGGCTTCATATGGATGCACAGTTGCCGATGTTCGTTCGGCATTGAACAAGCAAAATGTAGAATTGCCTTCGGGGAAATTAACGGGTGCTAATACCGAATTGACCGTAAAAACCATTGGTAATATTTCAAACGAAGAAGGTTTTAATAACATCATTATTAAAGCGGAAGGTGACAAAATTGTACGTTTCAGTGATATTGGAAAAGCGGCTTTAGAGGCTGAAAACCTAGAGACCAAATTGTCAGATTCAGGTCAGCCCATGATTGGTATGGCGATTATACCACAACCAGGAACCAATTATTTGGACATTGCAGAGAAGTTTTACGAGCAATATGAGTTATTACAAAAAGATTTGCCAAAAGATTTCAAACTGAATATTGCTATTGATAACACGGTTTTCGTAAAAAAAGCGGTATTGGAAGTGGCTGAAACATTATTGCTTTCGGTGATCTTGGTAGTATTGATTATTTATTTGTTTTTTAGGGATTGGGCTATTGCATTCCGTCCGTTGATTGATATACCGGTTTCGTTAATTGCCACATTCTTCATTATGTATTTATGTGGATTCTCGGTAAACGTATTGACCTTGTTAGCTATCGTTCTGGCGACGGGATTAGTGGTGGATGATGGTATTGTAGTAACCGAAAATATATTCAAAAAAGTAGAGGAAGGCATGTCACCTATTGAAGCAGCCATCAAAGGTTCCAATGAGATTTTCTTTGCGGTAATTTCGATATCGATCACACTTGCAGCGGTATTTTTACCTGTTATTTTCTTGGAAGGATTCGTGGGCAGACTATTCCGTGAATTTGGTGTAGTGATTGGTGCGGCTGTATTGATATCAGCATTTGTATCGTTAACGCTGACGCCAATGTTGAATGCTTACTTAATGAAAGGCGGCGAACAGAAAAAATCAAAATTCTATAATTTGACCGAACCTATTTTCGAAAAAATGAATTCAGGTTATGCAGAAGCCTTGACCGGTTTTATGAAAAAGAAATGGTTGAGTTTTCCGATTCTGATTGCTTGCTTCGGATTGATATACTTGTTTTTTAATCTACTACAGAAAGAAACTGCTCCTTACGATGATCGTAGTTTCTTAAGCGCAAGAGTAACAGCTCCGGAAGGTGCTTCGTATGATTATATGGATCGTTTTATGAATGATTTGACAGAATTGATCAATGATTCGATACCCGAGAAAAAAGTAAGTCTGATTGTTACATCACCTGGATTTGGTTCATCTTCTGTGAATAGTGGTTTTGCTAGAATTGCTTTGGTACAACCCGATGAAAGAGAAAAATCACAAAAAGAGATTGCAGAGAAGTTAACCAAATGGACTAAGCAATATGCCGAAGCTAAAGTTTCTATTTCTGAATCGCCAACGATTGCTGTGAATAGGAGAGGTGGTTTACCGGTACAATTTGTAATTCAGGCGCCTAACTTTAAAAAACTGGAAAAGAAAATTCCGCAGTTCATGGATGAAGTTTCTAACGATCCGACATTCTCTAATTCTGATGTGAATTTAAAATTCAATAAGCCCGAAGTGTACGTGACTATCGATAGAGAAAAAGCGGAAAGCATGGGTGTTTCTGTGATTGATGTAGCACAAACCTTGCAGCTTTCATTAAGTGGGCAACGCTTTGGTTACTTTATGATGAACGGAAAACAGTACCAAGTGATGGGGCAATTTGATAAAAAAGATCGTAATGCACCAATGGATTTGACATCTATTTTCGTGAAAAGTAATAAAGGACAGTTGATTCAGCTGGATAATTTGGTGCATGTGGAAGAACAAAGCAGTCCGCCACAATTGTATCATAATAATAGGTATATGTCGGCTACAGTTTCTGCTGGTCTGGCTCCGGGTAAAAGTATAGGTGACGGTATAGAAGCTATGGAACGTATCAAGGAGAAAGTATTGGACGATAGTTTCACTACCGATTTGAGTGGTGAATCACGTGATTTCGTAGAAAGTAGTTCGAATACTTCTTTTGCCTTCGGATTAGCGTTATTGTTGATATTTTTGATTTTAGCTGCACAGTTTGAAAGTTTTATCGATCCGTTTATTATTATTTTGACAGTACCTATGGCGGTTGCCGGAGCTTTGTTTTCATTGTGGTTATTCGGTCAAACCTGGAATATCTTCAGTCAGATTGGAACGGTAATGTTGATTGGTTTGGTGACGAAGAACGGAATTTTAATTGTGGAATTTGCCAACCAATTAAGAGAGCAAGGGAAATCAAAATACGAAGCAATCATCGAAGCTTCCGAATCGCGTTTGCGACCAATTTTAATGACGAGTTTAGCTATTGCTTTAGGAGCATTACCTATTGCGTTGTCTTTAGGCGCAGCTTCCACCAGTAGAATTGGTATGGGAGTGGTAATTGTAGGAGGAACGTTATTTTCGTTAGCGCTAACATTGTTCGTGATACCGGCAATTTATTTGATGTGGTCGAGAGAAAGAAAACACCGACCTGAATTTGATACTATTGAACAATATGAAAAGGCATAAAGTAATGAGTAGATTTTTAGTCCTAATAGTATTGCTTGCTCTTGTTCCGAAAGTAGTGGCGCAAGAGATTTTGACAGTTGATCAGGCGGTACAAATTGCTCTGAAAAATAACTATGACATCAAGATTGCGACTAATGAGCTGAGTGTTGATAAAGTGAATAACAGCATCGGGAATGCTGGAATGTTACCTGAAATTAATGCTTCATTAACCAAAAATAATAGTATCCAGAATTCCAAACAAACACAATCCAATGGTGATGTGCGAGAATTGGATAATGCAAAAAATAACCGATTGGAATACGGTGTGAACTTAGGTTGGACTGTTTTTGACGGATTAAAAATGTTTGCACGCTATGACCAATTGCAACAGTTGGAGAAACAAGGCGATGTGCAATTGAAATTGACAGTATTGACTAAAGTCAGTGATGTGATGACCACTTATTATGATTTAGTGCAACAACAACAGATCATTAAAGCATTGGATACCACGATAGTGATTTCAAAGCAACGATTGAAAACTGCTGAGAACCGTTTCACCATCGGGAAAGCCTCTAAACTGGAAGTCTTGAATGCTCAGGTTGATTTGAATACAGATTCTTCTACCTTATTGAAACAGAAAGAACTTTACGAAACCACTAAAATTCGTTTGAATGAATTATTGGCAAGAGATTTAACTATTAATTTTCAAGTGGTGGAAGAAGTTGTTGTAGATGATAAGCTACAATTAGCTGAACTAAAGTCATTAACGGAAACACAAAACATGCAGCTTCAATTGGCAATGATTACTAAAAGAGTAGCCGAATTGGAATTGAAACAAACCAAAGCCAATCGCTATCCAACGGTTAGATTGAATACAGGATATACTTTTGTGGAAACCGAAAGTAGTTTAGGTTTTACATCGGCAACATCGAGTAGGGGATTGAATTATGGAGTTACAGCCACATTGCCTATTTTTAATGGGTTTTCCCAAAATAGAAATGAAAAAGTAGCCAAGCTTCAAGTAGAGAATTCTGCATTGATTGCAGAACAACAGAAACAAATGATAAACGCACAGCTAGCTTCGGCCTATCAAACCTATATCACGAATGTGGAATTGGCTAAGTTGGAAGAAAGCAATGAAGCTATAGCCAAGAAAAATTTGGAGATAACATTGGATAAATTCAAAATTGGTACCATTCCAACTATTGAATTCAGAAATGCACAAGAGAATTATGTCAATGCTATTGCGAGAAACAGCAGTGCTAAATTTCAGGCCAAAATTTCAGAAATTGTACTGCAGCAGATAGCAGGAAACATAAAGTTTTAAATAAAAAAAGCGCTGAATTTCAGCGCTTTTTTTTATTCTTATATTGAGGTCAGTTTCTTTAAATCGGCTATGGTTTGCGTAGGATTTTCGGCATTAAACACGAAACTTCCTGCTACTAATACATCGGCACCGGCTTCCACCAATTGTTTTGCATTTTTGCTGGTTACGCCACCATCAATTTCTATAAGGGTTGAAGCACCGTTGCGAACAATGATTTCTTTTAACTGTTGTATTTTCTTATACGTATTTTCAATAAATGATTGTCCACCAAAACCAGGATTCACACTCATAATACATACTAAATCGATGTCTTTAATTACGTCTTCAAGTAATGAGACATTCGTGTGTGGATTTAAAGCCACTCCTGCTTTCATGCCTTCGGCTTTTATTGCTTGTAATGTTCTGTGTAAATGAGTTGATGCTTCATAATGAACAGTCAATACATCTGCGCCTAATTTTTTGAAAGTAGAGATGTAACGATCAGGATCTATAATCATTAAATGTACATCAATCGTTTTTTTTGCATGTTTACTGATAGCGTCTAAAACAGGCATTCCGAAAGAAATGTTAGGGACAAAAACGCCGTCCATAATGTCAATGTGGAACCAATCTGCATCACTGGCATTAATCATTTCGATGTCGCGTTGTAAATTAGCAAAATCGGCTGCAAGTACAGATGGGGCAATTAGTGTGTTCTTCATTTTAAAGTGAATTGTTGTGTTGTTGCTGCAAAGATAAGTTTAAGTTTAAAAGATTTAAAGTTTAACTTTAAAAGTTTACTTGTATAGATAAAAAGTAAAACTCCGGACTCGAGGCGAAGCCGAACAGAGCGACGCTAAATCAGCTGGAGTTTCAATCGTCAAAATCTATGAGCTAAACCCGAGAGCATAGCTCGAACTGACCGGGGTTTTGCTGAAAAAGTAAAACTCCGGTAATCAGCCGGAGTTTCAATCATCAATCAAAAAACGAACAGTCATAGACTGTTGTTGTCGTCTTAGGACTAACCTAAATAAGTTTTCAAGATTTTACTTCTTGAGGTATGTTTTAATCTGCGAATTGCTTTTTCTTTAATCTGGCGAACACGTTCACGGGTCAAATCAAAAGTTTCTCCGATTTCTTCCAAAGTCATTGGATGTTGATCACCTAAACCGAAGTATAAACGAACTACATCAGCTTCACGAGGTGTCAATGTTTCCAGTGAACGCTCGATTTCGGTACGTAATGATTCATGAATTAATTCTCTGTCAGGATTTGGAGACTCACCAGAACGTAATACGTCATATAGGTTAGAATCTTCACCTTCCACTAATGGCGCATCCATTGATAAGTGACGGCCAGAGTTTTTCATCGATTCTTTTACGTCATTTACGGTCATGTCAAGCTCAGCAGCAATTTCTTCAGCCGATGGTGCACGCTCGTTAGATTGCTCTAACAATGCATACATTTTATTGATTTTATTAATCGAACCAATTTTATTTAATGGTAAACGTACGATACGTGATTGCTCAGCTAATGCTTGTAAAATCGATTGACGAATCCACCAAACAGCATAAGAGATAAATTTGAAACCACGAGTCTCGTCAAAACGTTGAGCCGCTTTAATCAATCCAAGATTACCTTCGTTAATTAAATCGGGAAGAGTCAATCCTTGGTTTTGGTATTGCTTAGCTACCGATACTACGAAACGTAAATTAGCCTTCGTCAATTTTTCAAGGGCACGTTGATCACCGGCCTTAATACGTTGTGCTAACTCTACTTCTTCATCAGCGGTAATAAGATCTACCTTACCAATTTCTTGTAGGTATTTGTCTAAGGAAGCAGTTTCACGATTAGTTACCTGCTTTGTAATTTTGAGTTGTCTCATCTAAAATTCTCCTTACTTTTTATAAGTTCTTATGGTTATACGTTACGAGTTATAAAAAAGTTACAAAAAGTTTAAATTATTTTAATC
>DATEDY010000122.1:0-8526 GCA_035281405.1 Flavobacterium sp. | reverse complement strand
GCTGTTAAATCGGCAGTAGCAGTCATTGGAGAAATGTTATAACTAACAATCTCGCCTTCGTAAACTAAATCACCATCTGATGTGGTTAAATTCAAATTGGTCTGATTCTGAATCAGATCCTGTAAACGAAGCGTAAATGTTCTGTCAATTCCCGGTTCGATTAATTCTGACACATTCTGAAAATAATTAACCTGGAATGTTTTGGCATCAATTTTTCCTGTACCTGTAAAGTTGTAAACAGAACAACCGTTCAGTAGGAAGAAAAGTGGCGCTAGTAATATGTAGTATGTTTTTTTCATTTTAGTGTTCCAAAGATATGAAATTGGAATTTTACAAATCGAATTGTTTTATTTTACGATACAATGTTCTTTCGGAAATACCCAATTCATCAGCAGCAGCCTTACGTTTTCCTTTGTTACGTTCCAGTGCTTTTTTGATCAGTTCGATTTCTTTTTGATCTAAACGCAAAGAATCTTCTTCTTCGATGGTATCGGCAAAAATATAATTACCTTCCTCATCTTCGTCAATGTATTCTTCTTGAATTGTTGCACTGTCTGTTGGAATTACAGATATTCTTGGCTCTTCTTCAAAAAGAATTTCGCTTTCATTGTCTTTGGATGTGCCATATACTTTCTGAATCAGACTTGGATTGATATCCTGTACTTTGGTGCCACTTTTCATAAGTTCCAATGTCAGTTTCTTCAAATCGTTCAAATCACTTTTCATGTCAAAAAGTACTTTGTAAAGAATGTCTCTTTCTGTAGAAAAATCACTTTCCGATTTTTTATTGATTACCGAAGGTAAGTTGGATCCTTCTGAAGGTAAATACGAAACAAGGGTTTGTAACGAAATATCTCTGTTGGTTTCCAAAACCGAAATCTGTTCCGCAGCATTACGCAACTGGCGGATATTACCACCCCATCTGTATTTTAATAGGTATTGTACCGCCTGATCGTCTAATTTGATAGGAGGCATTTTGTATTTATGGGCAAAATCAGAGGCAAACTTTCTAAACAATAAATGAATGTCTTCTTTACGGTCGCGAAGTGCCGGTAATCCTATTTCTACCGTACTCAAACGGTAATATAAATCTTCTCTGAACTTTCCTTTTTCTATGGCTTCCACCATATTCACGTTGGTCGCTGCAACTATTCGTACATTGGTTTTTTGTACTTGTGATGAACCTACTTTAATAAATTCACCATTCTCTAAAACACGTAACAAACGTACTTGAGTGGTTAAGGGTAATTCACCCACTTCATCTAAAAAAATAGTTCCGCCATCTGCAACTTCAAAATAACCTTCTCGCGTAGATGTAGCTCCGGTAAAGGAACCTTTCTCATGTCCGAATAATTCACTGTCAATTGTTCCTTCTGGGATAGCACCGCAGTTTACAGCAATGTATTTGCCGTGTTTGCGATGGGACAAGGAATGGATTATTTTTGGAATACTTTCTTTACCCACACCGCTTTCTCCGGTTACCAATACCGAAATATCCGTCGGGGCGACTTGAATGGCTTTTTCAATCGCTCGGTTTAATTTCGGGTCATTACCAATAATCTCGAATCGTTGTTTTATGGCTTGGACGTTTTCCATTTGTTTTTTAGTTGTTTATAGTTTGTTGCTTAATGCTTAAAGTATTTGTTTCCGACTTTCAGCGTTAATTTTAACTAGTTGGTTTGCATCGCACTATATCCAACCGCTTCTCCAATCAATGTTGCAGTAGTACAGTCGGAAATTTTTACCATTACGAAATCTCCTGGTTTGTAATTTTCTTTAGGGAAAACAGTTACCATGTTTTCTGAGTTTCTTCCTGACCAGTGTTGGTCTGATTTCTTCGACTCTTTCTCAATCAAAATCTCCACCGTTTGATTTAAGAAACGTGACGTACGCTTTGCACTTAACTCTTGTTGTAAGTCAACTACTTCTTGTAAACGACGCATTTTGTCAGCTTCCGGAACATCATCTTCCATTTTACGCGCGGCTAATGTTCCTGGTCTTTCTGAATACGCAAACATATAACCGAAGTCATACTCCACATATTCCATTAAGCTTAATGTGTCTTTGTGATCTTCTTCTGTTTCTGTAGGGAAGCCGGTAATCATATCTTGTGAAATCGAACATCCCGGAATGATACGCTTGATTTTATCAACCAATGCCATATATTCTTCACGAGTGTGTTGACGGTTCATTTCTTTTAATATTCTTGTGCTTCCCGATTGTACCGGTAAGTGAATGTAGTTGCAAATATTCTCGTATTTAGCTATCACATGCAATACTTCTTCGTGCATATCCTGCGGATTCGAAGTCGAAAATCTAAAACGCATCTTAGGGAACTGTATTGCACACATTTCTAATAACTGGGCAAAGTCAACAGCAGTGGCTTTCTGCATTTCACTGGCTTTCTCGAAATCTTTTTTCAATCCGCCACCATACCATAAGTAACTGTCAACGTTTTGTCCTAATAGACAAATTTCTTTGAAACCTCTGTCCCACAAATCTTTGATTTCTTCAATGATCGATTGTGGCTCACGGCTACGCTCACGTCCTCTTGTGAAAGGAACAACGCAAAACGTACACATATTGTCACATCCTCTGGTAATGGATACAAAGGCATTAATTCCGTTAGAGTTTAAACGTACAGGGGAAATATCACCGTAGGTTTCGTCTTTCGAAAGGATAACATTAATAGCATCACGGCCTTCGTCCACTTCTTTTAAAAGATTCGGTAAGTCTTTGTAGGCATCTGGTCCCACAACCATGTCGACAATTTTTTCTTCTTCAAGGAACTGACTTTTTAAACGTTCTGCCATACATCCTAAAACGCCAACCTTCATTCCCGGGTTGATGCTGCGTTTTACAGCGTTGTATTTTTCTAAACGTTTACGAACGGTTTGTTCTGCTTTATCACGAATTGAGCAAGTGTTAACCAATACAAGATCAGCCTCCTCAAGTTTTTGAGTGGTGTTGTATCCTTGTTCGGTTAAAATAGATGCTACGATTTCGCTGTCCGAAAAATTCATAGCACAACCATAACTCTCTATAAAAAGTTTTTTAGTATTTCCTTCTTTCTCTTGTAAAACCAGGCTGGTACCTTGTTTCTTTTCATCAATTTCCTTTTCCATAAATTGCCTTTGCGTAAAAATGTGCGTGCAAAGATAATACTAAATTTGTTTTTCTGACAAGATGTCAGATTTCTTTAACATTATTATTTTGCATACTATATAATAGGTGTAAAAGTAGTAGGCCTAAGGTTGCCGAATTGTAGTGGCAGCCAAATAAAAATCCCTTCAACTACTGTTTTCATTGAAGGGATCTTAAAATTTTAAATTATGCTGCTTCGTGGGTTTGCGATTGTTTGGGTGAACGCATTCTGCTCACCACTCGTCTCACACTGTATTCGTCTTTTTTGGAACTGTCCTCAAAAACAAGTCGGCCGGCATTTACAATCTTCGATATGTAACCGTACAGCGCATTATAATGTACAACGTTGGTCTCGGTTAATTCTTTTCTCTGGTTCATGAAAACATTCTGCTCTGCATTTTTTTCTGCCAGACTGTTTTTGTGTGCCTCCAGTGTTCCGGCAAACGTCGGAACCATACCTTCGTCAACAAGTGCTTCTAAATTGGCCATTACAAATTGGCGCAAGCTTTCAATCTTTAGAACGGCTCCTTCAATATTATTACGGGCCAAATCATTCTTTAGTGTAATAATAATGTCTGTGTTTAATCCCGCACTGTCAGTGTAGCTCTTTAGAAAATTAAGCTCTTTGTTCAATTCTGCCGCTTCAGCATATAAACTAAAGGTGGCGTTTTTTTGCTTTTCGGTTAAAACCAAACCGCTTTCTAATGTTTTGACTTCTTCCAGTTTGGCTGTGAATTCCGCCAAAAATGTGGCATTGAGTTTCGGATACCGAGTCATGATAATCTCCTGATCTCTCACAAAACTTTTTCGTACAAAGTCCCCCAAACTTGTGTACTCTTCTTTTCTGATTCTACTCATGGTTATTGTATTTTTAGTCTGTTTGCTCCAAAAGTAAAGAGGAGAATGTTAAATAACAATAAAATTCCTACAAAATTTATATGATTTTTTGACTGAAACAGGTAAGTGTTTAATAGTCAGCGGGGTTGATGCTTTCGGTGGTAGTGGTACCGCTCGCTTTTTAACTGGTACGGGTGATTATTTAGGTGGTACTGATGACTTTTTAAGTGGTACTAATGATTATTTAGCTGGTACCAAAAACTTTTTAAGTGGTACTATTGATTTTGTAAGTGGTACAGATCGTTGTTTAGCTGGTACCGAAGACTTTTTAGCTGGTACTGATGATTATGTAGGTGGTACCGATGATTTTTAAGTGGTACCGATAGTTTTTAAGTGGTACTATTAATTTTTAAGTGGTACTGATAGTTTTTAAGTGGTACTATTAATTTTTAGGTGGTACTGATAGTTTTTAAGTGGTACCGAAGACTTTTTAAGCGGTACTAATCATTATTTAGGTAGTACTGATGACTTTTTAAGCGCTACTAAGGACTAATCACTAAGTACTGAGCTCTCTTCAAACGCTACGAATCACTCCTTATATAGTACTAATTACTAGTTGTTAATCTCTAATTACTCATTAGTCATAATTAGCAGTTCATCGCTAAAAAACACTTTTAAAAAGCGCAAAAACACAATATTTAAAAAAAACCTATACTTTTGCCGAAGAAATAAAACTGCAAATGGCAAAGAATTTAGTGATTGTTGAGTCGCCTGCAAAGGCAAAAACCATTGAAAAATTTTTAGGAAAAGAATTTCAAGTGGAATCAAGTTATGGGCATATTGCCGATTTACCATCAAAGGAAATAGGAGTGGATGTAGCCAATAACTTCAAACCGAAATACGAAGTTTCTCCTGATAAAAAAGCATTGGTTAAAAAACTCAAGGATTTGTCTAAAAATGCCGAAACGGTTTGGTTAGCATCCGATGAGGACCGCGAGGGAGAGGCTATTTCATGGCACTTGGCGGAAGAATTAAAATTGGATCCTAAGAAAACAAAACGTATTGTTTTTCACGAAATTACAAAATCAGCAATCCAAAAAGCAATTGAAAACCCACGCGGAATCAATTACGATTTGGTAAACGCACAACAGGCTCGCCGCGTATTAGACCGTTTGGTGGGTTACGAATTGTCTCCCGTTCTTTGGAAGAAAGTGAAAGGTGGTTTGTCTGCCGGACGTGTGCAATCGGTGTCCGTACGTTTAATTGTGGAGCGCGAACGTGAAATCCAAAACTTTAAAGCGGAAGCATCGTATAGTATTACTGCCGAGTTTACAAACGAAGCAGGAAAAAGCTTCAAAGCGAAATTGCCTAAAAACTTCGCAACGAAAGCAGAAGCTGAAAAATTCTTACAACAAAATATTGGTTCTATATATAAGGTAGCAGATTTGGAAACAAAACCTACCAAGAAATCACCTGCTGCTCCTTTTACAACGTCTACGTTACAACAGGAAGCGGCTCGTAAATTGTATTTACCGGTAGGTATTACCATGCAAATTGCACAGCGCTTGTATGAAGCCGGATTGATTACTTATATGAGAACAGATAGTGTAAATCTTTCTCAGGAAGCTATGACTGCAGCTCAAGCTGAAATCACAAGCTACTACGGTGCCGAATACAGCAAACCGAGAAATTTCAATACAAAATCTAAAGGCGCACAGGAAGCGCACGAAGCTATCCGTCCTACAGATATGTCACGTCATACTATCGATATCGACAGAGATCAGGCGCGTTTGTATGATTTGATCTGGAAAAGAACAGTAGCTTCTCAAATGAGCGACGCACAATTAGAGCGTACGAATGTGAAAATCGAAGCTAATAATCATAAAGAAACATTCAGTGCAACAGGTGAGGTGATCAAATTCGAAGGATTTCTTAAAGTGTATCTGGAAGGAAATGACGACGATGAAGAACAAGAGGAAGGAATGTTGCCTGCATTAAAAATCAATGAGGCTTTAAAAAATAATTACATTACGGCTACTGAGCGTTTTTCGCGAGCAGCGGCAAGATATACCGAAGCTTCTTTAGTGAAGAAGTTGGAAGAATTGGGTATTGGTCGTCCGTCTACGTATGCGCCAACCATTTCTACCATCATCAACAGAAACTATGTGGAGAAAGGTAACTTCGAAGGACAGGAACGTCAGTATAACCAAATCACTTTGAAAGGTGGTGATATCAAAGCGCAGGTTTTAAAAGAAAATGTGGGTTCTGATAAAGGTAAATTGGTGCCAACAGATATCGGTATCATTGTAAACGACTTCCTGGTTAAGAATTTCGAGACTATTTTAGATTATAATTTTACGGCTAAAGTTGAACAAGACTTTGATGAAATCGCCGAAGGAAATATCGAATGGGCAAAAATGATGAATGATTTTTACAATCATTTCCATCCGAATGTTCAAAATGTAGAGAAGAATGCGGAAAGAGAAAGCGGCGAACGTATATTAGGTGTTGACCCGAAATCAGGTAAGCAGGTTTCTGTTCGTTTGGGTAAATTCGGACCTATGGTGCAAATCGGTGAGGCGGATGATGAGAATAAACAATTCGCAAGTCTGCGCACCGAACAAAATATCAGTACGGTAACTTTGGAAGATGCTTTGAACTTGTTTTTACTGCCTAAAAATTTAGGAATATACAAAGGTGAAGAAGTAGAAGTGAATAATGGTCGTTTCGGACCTTATGTTCGTTTCGGAAAAGTATTTATCTCTCTGCCGAAAGGAGAAGAGCCTTTAGATGTGACTTTGGAAAGAGCGCAGGAGTTAATCGATGAAAAGAATCAGGCAGATGCTCCTATCGGACAACACAAAGGTATGGATGTCCAAAAAGGAGTAGGGCGTTTCGGTCCGTTTATCAAATGGAACGGAATTTTCATCAACGTTAGTAAAAAATACAATTTCGATAATTTATCTGCTTCGGATATTACAGAATTGATTGAAGATAAATTACAAAAAGATATCGATAAGGTAATCCACAATTGGGAAGAAGAAGGGATTCGCGTAGAAAAAGCACGCTGGGGACGTTCTGTAATCCTGAAAGGGAAAGTTAAAATCGAATTAAATAAAGATGTTGATGCCGCAGCACTTACTTTGGATAAAGTAAAAGAAATGATTGAGGCTAAGGCTCCGGCTAAAAAAACGGCAGCTAAGAAAACAACAGTAACAAAAAAAACTACAGCTAAAAAGAAATAAGAATGGTATTTGATTTCTTTCAGCCCTTAGATTTAGAATTTATGGAATTTATTCAAGGCTTGTCTTCACAAGCTTTGGGTAATAAAGTGGTATTTCATACGGAAACCGATTTTCCAATAATTGGTTCCGCTAAAATCGCCATCATAGGTGTTTTGGATAATAGAGGTTTGGGATTGGATAATGATGCAATTGATTTGACTTCTATCCGTAAAGAGTTTTATTCGTTATTTCCGGGTAACTGGTCGGCTCAAATTATTGACTTAGGGAATATAATAGGTGGAAATGATATTGAAGATACTTATTATGTGTTGAAGAATGCAGTGGCACATTTGATTAAAAATAATGTCTTGCCAATTGTTATCGGTGGGTCTCAGGATTTAACCTATGCTATGTATCGTGCATACGATCAGTTGGAGCAAATGGTGAATGTGGTTTCGGTTGATAGTAAATTTGATTTTGCCAAGGAAAATGTAAGCAGATCTGAATCATATTTAACGAAACTAATTGTTGACGAACCCAATAATTTGTTTAACTATAGTAATATAGGGTATCAAACATATTATAACTCACAGGAAGAAATAGATTTGATCGAAAAGCTGTATTTTGATGCATATCGTTTAGGTGAAGTGTGTAATAATCCTGCAATAGCAGAGCCGGTTTTTCGTGATGCTGATTTAGTATCTATAGATTTGATGTCTGTAAAGTCTTCTGATTCAGGAAATTTCACTAAATTTGCACCTAATGGTTTTAATGGTAAAGAAATTTGTGCGTTATCCAGATATGCGGGGATAAGCGATAAAACAAGCTCTTTTGGAGTTTTTAATCATTTTAATACACAAGGAGAATCCGTTTTAATTGCTCAAATTATTTGGTATTTTATTGAAGGTTTTCATTATAGATCAAACGAATATCCTTTTGGAACAAAGGAAAATTACATCAAATATATTGTGACTCTTGAGGAGGAAGTAATCTTTTATAAGAGTAATAAGACAGAAAGATGGTGGATAGAAATTCCATTCGTTGCAGGACAAAGCAATAAATTAAAAAAAACTACGTTATTCCCCTGCACACACAATGATTATTTGTCGGCTTGCAATGGCGACGTACCTGAAAGATGGTGGAAAGCACAAAGGAAAAATTTGCTATAAATCCTTTTTATTAGGATAGATTAAAAAAATTTAAGGTTTTTTTAATAAAAAAATTGTTTTTTAGAAAATAAATAAATAGGTTTACGGCCTTAAAACTATATGAATACATACATAACCCCAATTTATATGAAGAAGTTCATTTTATTAGCAGT
>DATEDY010000121.1:0-5854 GCA_035281405.1 Flavobacterium sp. | reverse complement strand
TTTTTAAGTGGTACTGATTACTTTTTAACTGATACTGATGATTATTTAGATGGTACTGATGACTGTCTACCTGCGACTGACTATTTTTCAACTGGTACTAATGATTATTTAGCTGGTACTGATGACTGTCTAACTGCGACTGACTACTTTTCAATTGGTACTACTCACTCATAACTTATAACTCATCACTCATCACTCATAACTCATAATTCATCACTCATAATTCATAATTCATAACTTTTCAATACTTTTACACCACTAATTGCAACCAAAATGACATTTCAAAATACACTCGCTTTCGCGCAACAACTTGATGCACAAGACGAATTAAAAAACTACCGCAACGAATTCATATTTCCGCAACACAACGGACAAAATGTAATCTACTTCACCGGTAACTCTTTAGGATTACAACCCAAAAGAACCAAAAAGTATGTCGATGATGTAATGAACGATTGGGCAAACCTTGCTGTTGAAGGTCATTTCTATGCCGAAAAACCATGGTGGGATTACCAGGAACGTTTTGCACAACCATTGAGTACAATCGTTGGAGCAAAACCTTCCGAAATTGCCGTGATGAACACATTAACGGTGAACCTTCACTTATTGATGGTGTCGTTTTACCGCCCAACAGCAACTCGTTATAAAATCATTTGCGAAGAAAAAGCGTTCCCTTCTGATCAGTATATGTTCCAAAGTCAGGTGAGACACCATGGCTTCGATCCTAAAGAGGCTATCGTCGAAATTAAACGCCGCGAAGGAGAACATAACATCCGTCTGGAAGATATCTTAGCTAAAATTGAAGAAGTGGGTAACGAACTGGCGTTAGTGCTTTTCGGAGGTGTGAATTATTACACCGGACAGGTTTTCGATATGAATGCCATCACCGAAGCAGGTCATAAACAAGGTGCAATCGTTGGTTTCGACTTGGCTCACGCTGCCGGTAATATTAAATTGGAACTGCACGACTGGAATGTTGACTTCGCCGCCTGGTGCAGTTACAAATACATGAACTCTGGCCCGGGAAATGCTTCGGGTTGTTTCGTGCATGAAAAGCATCATCATACTAACTTGCCTCGTTTTGCAGGTTGGTGGGGACATAACAAGGAACGCCGCTTTAAAATGGAACCTGATTTCGATCCGGTTCACGGCGCCGATGGATGGCAGGTAAGTAATCTTCCTATACTGTCTTTGGCTCCTTATTTGGCTTCCGCCGAAATGTTTGCCGAAGTGGGTATGGAGAAACTAATCGCAAAACGTGATAAAATAACAGCCTATCTGGAATTCATCCTTCAGGAAATCGATAACGAAATCGAAGGAACCGAATTTGAGGTAATCACACCGAAAGAACCTAAGGAAAGAGCATGCCAATTGTCGGTTTTCCTTCACGGACAAGGCCGAAACCTGTTCGATTACTTAATGAAAAACGGAGTAATTACTGATTGGCGCGAACCGAATGTAATCCGTCTGGCTCCGGTGCCTTTGTACTGCTCTTTTGAAGATATGTACAACTTCGGACAAATCTTAAAACAGGGAATCTTAAAATTAAATAATAATTAAGTTGTCACTTCGACGAAGGAGAAGTCACATAAAGGAATGAGATTTCTCCTTCGTCGAAATGACAAAAAAAAGTAAATAAAAATGACAAAACAACAAATTATAGAAAGCTTCGATCCGTCTCAACCGGGTTTGGCAGATGCTACCGTTTTCGGTTTGCCTTTTTCAGCTGAAGATTCTGAAATTCTTGTAATCCCCGTGCCTTGGGAAGTAACCGTAAGTTATGGTGCCGGTGCATCAGAAGGACCGGATGCCATCATGGATGCTTCTTTTCAGGTGGATCTAAATCATCAGGATTTTCCTGAATTATGGAAGTTGGGTATCTATATGGAGGAAGCTCCTAAACACTGGAAATCCAATTCGGATAAATACAAATCATTAGCGCAGCCAATCATTGAAGCTTTGGAAGGTGGAGAAGATATTGAAACATTCCCGGCACTTCAAGCAGATTTGGATAAAATCAATAAAGTGTGTCGTGAATTGCATACTGAGGTGAAAGAGAAGGTGTTGTACTGGATGAATAAAGGGAAGAAAGTGGTTTTGTTGGGTGGAGATCACTCTACACCGCTTGGTTATTATGAGGCTTTGGCTTCAAAACATGATAACTATGGTATCCTACATTTAGATGCACACATGGATTTACGTATTGCCTACGAAGGATTTACGTATTCGCATGCATCAATCATGTACAATACACTACAAATTCCTCAGGTTACTAAAATTGTTCAAGTAGGAATCCGTGATTTCTGCGAACAGGAAGTGGATGTGGTGCAAAAATCAAACGGTAGAGTTTTGGTTAATACTGATGCCGACTTAAAAGCGGAAGCATTCCAAGGAAAAACTTGGGAACAGCAATGTGAAGCTATCATCGCTTCATTACCGCAAAAAGTATGTATTTCTTTTGATATCGACGGAATGTATCCTTGGTATTGCCCAAATACGGGAACTCCAGTACCAGGTGGTTTCTCATTTGAACAGGCTACGTATCTGTTTAATAAATTAGCTGAAAGCGGAAAAGAAATTATCGGATTCGATTTAGTAGAAGTTGCTCCTGGTGAAGACGGAAGTGACTGGGACGGAAATGTTGGTGCCAGAATGTTATTCCACATGTGTGGTGTTCTCGCAAAAAACAACGGATTGAACACTGGAAATAAAATCAGTTTTCCTAGAAAATAAACTTTAGCATTTAAAGATTATAAAGACGGTTTTTTAACCGTCTTTTTTTTGGAATTGAGATTCTGTAAACTTTAATTGAAATTATGTAACGCATTGATTATTAATTAATAGTTACTTTGTTTGTATAAATCAGAAACAATAGGTTATGAAGAAATTAGCTATAATCATCGTGAGTTTAATGTCATTGATTTCGTGCAAAGATTCTAATAAAGAAGGTGCATCTGAAAATCTTGAGGCAGCAGAAAAACAAGCTGTAATTGATTCAATGAAAATGGAAATGGAGAAACAAAGAATTATTGACTCAATGAAAGCGGTTAGTGCCATGCAGTCACATCCAACACAAAAAGAAGTAGTCGTAGTGAATCAAGCACCGGCTAAGAAAAAATGGAGTGGGGCAGCTAAAGGAGCGGTGATTGGAGCTGGAGTAGGAGCCGTAACAGGTGCCATTGTTAGTGATAAAAAAGGAGAAGGAGCTGTTATTGGTGGCTTAGCCGGTGCAGGCGTAGGAGCCGGAACAGGCGCTATTATCGATGAGAGTAAGAAAAAATAACTACCACAAACTTTAACCCAAGTTGGAAAAGTGTGTCTAAGTAAAATAGGCACACTTTTTTTATGAATACCTATTTATTTCGTTAAATTTGGATACAAAATTTTTCAAATGAAAAGAATTAAACAGTTTTTCCTATTGATGCTGGCTTTGATTGTACTAATCGCCATCGGAATTTATGCCTATTTACACTCTACGAAACCGGAATATGAAGGTGAATTGGAACTGAAGAATATTTCTGAAGAAACGGAAGTTTATTTTGATGAATTCGGAGTACCACACATTTATGCTGAAAACCAAAAAGATGCACTAACAGCTCTGGGATATGTTCATGCTCAAGATCGTTTGTGGCAAATGGAATTATTACGAAGAATTGCACCTGGAAAATTGTCTGAGATATTCGGTTCAAGAGCTTTGGATAATGATAAGTTGTTTTTGGCTTTGGGTATTGAAAAGCATTCGGAAGATGCTATCGCAAAATTGGATAAAAAAAGCCCGGCATATCAGTTGGCTACTGCTTATTTGGATGGTATCAATCAATATATTGAAAACGGAAAAACACCAGTTGAGTTTACATTGTTGGGGATTGAAAAAAAACCATTCACTTTAAAGGATGTTTACAATACGTTTGGTTATATGGCCTTCAGCTTTGCTATGGCACAAAGAACCGATCCATTATTAACCGATTTAAGAAATAAATGGGGAGACAATTATCTGAAAGAATTGGGAGTTGATTATTCTTTTAACACAGTCAAGATTAAAGTTACCGATGATAAAACACAACAATATATTGCAGCTTCAAAAGCGGTAACTGCTTTAATGGAAAGTTCACCGGTTCCGCCTTTCATAGGAAGTAACAGTTGGGTTGTAGGTCCGCAAAAGACCAAAAACGGGAGAGTGATTTTTGCCAATGATCCACACATTGAATACTCTCAGCCGGGAACTTGGTATGAAGCACATATTACATGTCCGGATTATGAAATGTATGGGTATTATTTAGCAGGAACACCTTTTCCATTATTAGGTCATAATCGAGATTATGCCTATGGATTAACGATGTTCGAAAATGATGACGCCGATTTCTTTCAAGAGGAAAGTAATCCGTCTAATACAAATCAATACAAAACCGCTAAGGGTTACGCCGATTTTAAAGTACGTAATGAGGTAATTAAGATTAAAGACAGTACAGAAGTGAAATTGGCTATTAAAGAAACCAATCACGGACCTGTAATGAACGGAATTTTGAAAGATTTCAAACCACAAAAACCAGTATCGTTTCATTGGATTTATACACAGCAACCGAATCATATTCTGGAAGCGGTTTATAGTTTAAGTCATGCTAAAGATATCGAAGACTTTCATAAAAATATTGAATTGATTGCCGCTCCGGGATTAAATATCATGTACGGAGATGCTAAAAATAATGTGGGTTGGTTTACTTCAGGAAAATTATACAAACTGGAGAAGGAAGTGAATCCTAATTTTATTTTAAGTGGAACTAACGGAAGAGATGATAAGAAAACCTTTTTAGAATTCAGTAAAAATCCTCATGCGCAAAACCCAAGCTGTGGGTATGTGTATTCTGCGAATAATATGCCTGAAGCTATTGATGGATACAATTATCAAGGTTATTATTTGCCAAAAGACAGAGCGCGAAGAATAACTCATTTATTGGATACTAAAAATGAATGGGATAAAGAATCTATCGGAGCCATGATCAATGATAATACATCTATGGAATCTTACGAAGTTGCAAGAAGTATGGTTTCGGCTATTAAAACATCGGAATTGAATCAACAGGAACATGAAGCATTGGCTGTGCTAAAATCTTGGAAAGGGAATAATGAGTTGTCCGAAGTATCACCTACGGTTTATAATAAGCTGCTTTATTTTTATTTGGTGAATACATTCAAAGACGAGATGGGTGAAGAGGCATTCAAGCAATATATCAAGACTTATGTGATGAAACAAACGATTGCGCATCAGTCTAAAAATGAACACTCTTTATGGTGGGATAATATTGTGACCAAGAATAAAAAGGAAACACGATCTGAAATTATAACTAAATCATTTAAAGAAGCAATCGGAAGTCTTCAAGTTCAATTGGGAGACGATGTAAAGGTTTGGACTTGGAATCGCGTGCATAAGATAGAATACAAACATCCATTGGGAAGTGTTTCTTTTCTGCGCCCTCTTTTTAATGTTGGGATTTTTGAAATACCTGGCGGAAATGAGGTAATCAATAATACAATGTTTGAATTGTCTGACGAACCAGTGCATATGGTAAAGTCAGGACCATCAACTCGTCGAGTTATCGATTTTTCTGATATTGAGAACTCTTGGAGTATTTTGCCTTCGGGACAATCTGGGAATCCAATGAGTCCGCATTACAATGATCAGGCAGAATTATATGTACAAGGGAAATTCCGAAAGATGAAGATGAATAAAAAAGAAATTGAAACATCTTCAACTAAATTGGTTTTTCATCCAAAATAATGACTAAAATCATTCGTGTATTCAATGTGAAACTATAAATTTGCAAAACCGCTTTAATAAAATCCAATGCAAAGTCCT
>DATEDY010000120.1:0-6864 GCA_035281405.1 Flavobacterium sp. | reverse complement strand
CCGGATTTTAAATGACTCCGGTATAAAAAAGGTGATAAGACAATCGGAGATAGCTCAATTTTTCGAAAACCGTTCTCGTTACTCTGAAGATTTTACCCATAATATAGAACCGGAATCATCAGCATATTGCATTTTCACTTCAGGCTCAACCGGAGTTCCGAAGGGTGTTGTGAATATTCACTCAGGTTTATACAACCGATTGTTGTGGATGCAATCCTATTTGGGATCAGAAAGCAATGGAATTTATTTTCAGAAAACACCTTACACATTTGATGTGTCGGTTTGGGAGTTTTTGTTACCGTTAATGTGCGGAGGAACCTTGGTAGTATGTGCTCCCGAAGGTCATAAAGATCCGGAGTATCTGAAACAGAGAATTGAATCTGAAGGAATTTCTGTTATTCATTTTGTTCCATCAATGTTAGGTGCTTTTTTGGAGCATATGAATAAAGGAGATGTTTCAGGACTAAAACATTTGATATGCAGCGGTGAAGAATTGCCTTCCAGAATGGTTGAAAAGGTGCGTGAAAAAATGCCACAAGTAAGAATTCATAATCTATATGGACCAACAGAGGCTTCAATAGACGTAACAGCATTGGATGTTACAGATTCAGATGTAAGTCATGGTGTTACCATTGGCCGCCCTGTCTGGAATACCAGTATTTACATAGTTGATAATAAGATGAACTTATTGCCGGCCGGAATTCCGGGAGAGTTATTGATTTCCGGCGTACAAGTAGCAAAAGGATATCTGAATCTTCCTGAGCTGACAAATGAACGTTTTGTGGCTGATCCTTTTAAAGAAGGCAGCAAAATTTACCGTACCGGTGATGTGGCCTACTGGAAACCTGACGGAACCATTCAATACATGGGAAGAATTGACAGTCAGGTCAAAATAAGAGGGAACAGAATAGAGTTGGGAGAAGTTGAAAAAGTACTCTTGGAATACGACGGAATTAAGCAGGCAGTTGTGTCTTCCAAAAAAGTTGATAACGAAAATGTACTTGTTGCTTATTATCTGACTGAAATTGGATCTGAAGTCGATAAAGTAGAATTGCGTAAGTATTTGAGAGCAAAACTACCGGACTATATGCAACCTGATTTTTATGTTCTTTTAAAATCAATACCGATGACATCCAGTGGTAAAGTTGATAGAAATGCTTTGCCTGATATAATAGAAAATGACCTCATTCGACGTCGATATGTTGCTCCTAAAAATGAGACTGAAGAAAAATTAATCATTCTATGGAAAGAAGTATTAGGAGTTGAAGAAATTGGAGTGGAAGATGATTTTTTTGAATTGGGAGGGCATAGTTTGAAAATAATTAAACTTTATGAACTTATCAAAACTAACCTATCAAAAGATATTAATGTTACCCATTTGTTTTCAATGACTACAATTCGATTACAAGCCCAAAGTATAAATAAATATTCAGCAAATTCTATTGAAGAGGATAACGTGAGTATTGTTGAAATTGCTTTCTAAATAATTACAATAATTAAAAAAACAACTTAAAAAACAACAGAATGGAAAATATAACAAAAAGCAGTATTGTATCTAATATTTATATGCAAGGTAACAATGAATCTAATGTAAATGGTTATGCAAAATCATTTCCAGCCATTTTCAAATATTCTAAAAATGATATTCTTAAAGATTATAATGATAAGGTATATATTGATTTTTTTAGTGGTGCGGGAGTACTAAATTATGGTCATAACAATGAGCATATGAAACATGAAATAATTAAATTTCTAGATTCAGATTCTCCGGTACATTGTTTGGATATGGATACTGTAATGAAATTAAAATTCCTAGAGGAGTTTGACAAAGTGATATTGAAACCTAGGGATATGAATTATAAAATTCAATTTACAGGTCCCACAGGAACAAATGCTGTAGAGGCAGCAATTAAGTTAGCTAGAAAAGTAACTAATAGATCAAAAATTGTATCCTTTACTAATTCTTTTCATGGCATGACTGCCACTTCACTGGCACTTTCTGCAAGTCAGGAGATAAAGCATAACGATATTCCATCCCAAGATGTTATATTTTTTCCTTATGATGGATATATGGGAGCTGAAATTGATACGATGGATTACATTTCTATGATGTTAAAAACTAAGGGCTCAGGAAATCAGTTGCCAGCTGCAATTATTCTAGAAACGATACAAGCAGAAGGCGGTATAAAAGTAGCCAGTATAGAATGGCTTGTAAAATTAACCAATTTCGCTAAAGAGAATGGAATACTATTAATAGTTGATGATATTCAAGTAGGTTGTGGGCGATCAGGTGATTTTTTTAGTTTTGAAAGGGCTGGAATAAGTCCAGATATCATTCTTCTCTCCAAATCTATTAGTGGTTTTGGTTTGCCTCTGGCTCTTTTATTATTAAAACCAGAACTTGATGTATGGAAATCAGGGGAGCACAATGGTACCTTCAGAGCAAATAATTTGTCTTTATGTACAGCAACAAAAGCACTTGACTATTGGAGAGATGATATTTTTATTAAAGAAATTAAAATAAAATCTGATTTAATTCAAAATAAACTGAAAGAATGTTTAGATGGTTGTCCTCACATTGTAGATGTAAGGGGTTATGGAATGATATGGGGTATTGAGTTTACTTCTTGTGAATTGGCTGAAATGGTTTCCACTATATTATTTGAAAAAGGGATTATTATTGAGACTTGTGGTAATACAGGTCAGGTGGTTAAAATTTTAACCCCTTTGACTATTACTATGGAAAATTTAGCAAGTGGTCTTAATAAAATATTGGATGTTGTATCTAAAATCGATGACGGTTATTCCGATATCAACTTGAATTAATTAAAAAGATGGAAATGAAAGATATTGCTATTGTTGGATTTTCTGGCTTATTCCCTGATGCGGATTCTGTACATGAATTCTCTGAAAATTTATTAAATGGGAAATGTTCTATTAAAGAGATATCAAAAACAAGGTTGTTTAATACTGCAATTTCTGATGAACCTAATTTTCGTAAATCAGGTTATTTAGAGGAAATTACACTTTTCGATTATAATTTTTTCAATATTTCTTTAGGTGAAGCAGAAGAGATGACTCCTCATCAGCGTTTGCTTTTGCATGAAGCATATAAAACTTTTGAGAATGCAGGATATAGACCAAAAGACTTAAAAGGATCTAATACTTCTGTTTATGTAGCAAATACATTGACTAATTATTTTTTATTAGCACAAGAGTCTTCTCCAACTTTAATAGCTGGTAATACTGCTGCCATGATGGCCAGTAGAATTTCAAGATCGTTTGATTTAAGAGGCTTGGCTATAAATGTGGATACAACGTGTTCGTCAGCATTAACAGCAATAACATTGGCTTGTAAAGACATAATGCTGGGAACGACCGATTTGGCATTAGTTTGTGGTGCAAATATTGATGCAATTCCGGGACTTAAAGACAATAAAGTAGTTCTTGGTATAGTAGCTAAAAATGAAAGTTGTAATCCTTTTTCTGAAAATGCAGAAGGAACCATGATGGGAGAAGCAGTTACCTGTGTTTTGCTTAAATCAATGCAACAGGCAGAAGCCGATGGAGATATTATTTATGGAATTATCAAAGGATTTGCTTTAAATCAGGATGGCGGGCAGTCTTCCAGTATAATGGCTCCAAGCAGTGATGCTCAGGCTGATGTAATTAGAATGGCATTAAAAAACGCCGGACTTCTACCTAATGATATTACATTTATTGAGGCTCACGGAACTGGTACAAAATTAGGGGATCCAATCGAAATTGCAGGAATTGCTGAAGTTTATAGTCCTGTATTAGAAAAAGATGAAAAAGTATTTGTCTCAACAGTCAAATCAAACATAGGCCATACAGATGGCACCGCAGGAATTTCAGGACTTGTAAAAGTATTATTGTCTTTCAAAAATAACGTTATATACCCGTCACTTAATGCACTTCCTTTAAGTTCTTTTATTGATTTTGAAAAAGCTAAAGTAGAGATAGTAACTGACCCTATTAGTTGGAATGATGTAAAAAAAACAGATAAGAAAAGGGCTGGAGTTAGTGCTTTTGGCTTAATGGGAACTAATGTTCATTTGATTTTAGAATCACACGATAAAACAAATTCTACTGATTTTGAGAATATTCACGATGAATATACTTTATGTTTTAGTGCAAAAAGCAAAGTAAGTTTAATTAAATACTTGGAATCCTTTATAAGTTATTTAAGTAATACAAATGATAGCTTACATGACATTTCACTTACATTAAATAATTGTAGAGAATTATTTCAGTATAGATATTTAGTAACTGTTAAAAGTAAAAATCATTTGTCAGAAGTTTTAGAAAACTTCACAAATGAAATGATACTGGACAGGTCTGAGTATCTTCAGGAAAACATAGTTGTATTTGATGAGAAAATAGCCATATCAGATGAAATACTGGAAAGTATAGATTGTTTTTTAGAATATAAAGATCAGTTGGCTAATGATGCTCAAAAATCTTTATTTGTACAATATTTCAGTTATCAGTCACTTTTAAAATCCGGAGTCCGTATCAATGAAATGATTGGTATTGGTACAGGAAAAATTGTTATACAAATACTGAAGAATGAGATTTCTTTAGATGATGCACTGAAGAATTTAAGTAATATCACTCAGGAAAATCAGGATACCAAAGAGGAATTAGAAATAAGGGCCAAAAAATTAATAAGCAGATATCCAAATGGTTTAAATATAATTGAAGTAGGATATCAAGGGGAATTAGGAGCCATTTTTGAACACTTAAGTAATAACAATTTATATTACTATTTAATTGGATATGGTCAACCATTGCATAAAAATTTAAGAACATTATTCAATTTGAATTTTGATATTGAACCTAGAGTATATAGCGAAAATCAAAAATTCTCTAAGGTAGAATTACCATCTTATTGTTTTGATAGTAAAAGATGCTGGCTTCGAACTACAGATAATCCATACAACCCAAATGCTGCTAATTCAGAAGATGCAATAATTTCAGAAGATTTTAACCAACTTTCAGTCTTAGACCAATTGGTAGGGTTGTGGAGTGAAATTTTGAAAACTGAAATGCATGAAGAGGATGATTTTTTTGACTTTGGAGGACATTCTTTAAATGGATTACAATTAATCAACAAGATAAATAAAAGGTTTTCAGTAGGCTTTACTATTGATACTTTATTTGATAATGGTTCACCAAAAGAAATGGCAGTAGCTATTGAATTGGAGATGAAAAACAACATTAATTTGCCAATTAAAAGCGAAAAAGTTGAAGTTATTGAAGACATTGAAAAGGTAGAGACACAAGAACTTTATGATGTGTCTTTTGCTCAAAAAAGACTCTGGTTACTTGCTAAAATGTCTGATAATACTTCGAGTCTTAATGTCCCGATGATGATTCAAATTGAAGGGAATTTAGATTATTTTAATTTAAATAAAGCCTATCAAACTGTTATCAAACGACATGAATCCTTAAGAACTTCGTTTGTTTTTGTTGATGATAAGTTGAAACAAAAGATTCATGAACTTGATGAAGCCCAAAATAGTATTCAATATGAAGTAAAAGAAAATTGGAACACGGAAGCATTGAATAATTATTTACGTGATTTAATGATACTTCCTTTTGATTTGGAAAGCAGTCTTCTGATCCGTGCTAACTTGATTAAAATTAAAGAAAATCAGCATGTGATTGCGTTTGCATTACATCATTTAATTTGTGATGGATGGTCAATTACTGTATTCCAAAAAGAGCTTTTCAGTATCTACAATACTTTATGTTCTCAAAAACCACTTCAGTTAGAACCTTTAAAAATTCACTATAAAGATTATTCGGCTTGGCAATTAAAAGAATCACAAAAAGCTGAATTTCAGCAAAGTGAATCTTTCTGGTTGGAACAATTTAAAGATTCTTATCCAATGTTGGATCTGCAATTGCAAAATAGCAGACCAGCCATGAAGACGTATAATGGGAATGTTGACCACTTCAAAATTCCTCAGGAATTAGCAAATTCCATTAAGGAACTTCTGAAAGAAGAAGGAATAACGTTGGCCATGTTTTTCGGATCGATGTTGAACTTGTTCCTATCTAAATTATCAGGCGAACAGGATATAACTGTCGGATTACCAATTACAAATAGAAGTCTTACCCAGTTAGAAAATCAAATCGGGCTTTATTTAAATACGTTACCTATCAGATCTAGATTTGATGAAGAAACCTCAGTTAAAGAATTTCTTAAGTATATTTCAAATAATTTTAAATCGGCATACAAGCACCAGGATTATCCTTTCGAACTTTTATTGGAAAAATTACAGTTGCAAAAGGATCTTAGCCATTCTCCATTATTCGATATTGTATTTACTGTTCAAAATTTCTTAAATATAGATATTCTGGATAGTTTGGATAATTTAACTAATGATGATTTAAAATTCAAACATTATGAGTTAGACAATCATTCAGGTGCTCAATTTGACTTGTTTTTCAGATTTATTGATTCTGATAATGATTTGTTTTATGACTTAGAATACAATACTGATTTATTTACAAAAGAAACCGTTGTTAAATACCATCAGTTCCTTCTCAACATAATAGAACAATGTGTCCTTAGTAGAACGTTAAGAATTAAAGATATTTCTTTAACATCAATTGATGAATTAGAACAAATTAAATCCATAGTAAGTGGATTCAATAACACACAAGTCGATTATCCAAAGGATAAAACAGTTATTGATTTATTTTCTGAACAAGCGGAAAGAACGCCAAACAGCCAAGCATTAAAGGATGATTCAAAATCGTATTCTTATGCTGAACTTGACAATTTGTCAAATCAAATAGCCGAATATCTTTTGGCAACTTATGGTAATGAAG
>DATEDY010000119.1:0-12978 GCA_035281405.1 Flavobacterium sp. | reverse complement strand
GGAACCCGAACTTCTTTATTGTCAAAATTGAGGTATTCGTTTCCTGCAAAAAATTGTGTTTCGGTGTTGTATCTGAAGATTAAATCGTTGCCAATAGTGTATTGTGGTTTGATATTGACAATTGTATTGTTCCATTTTCCGTTTTGAAATAGAATCACTTTTAGGTTTTGATTGGGTGACTGGAACAGAATATTGGTAGACTTTATGGTGAATTCCACATTGTGTTTTTCCTTAATGTCTGAAATATTCCGAGAGCGTTTAATTTGCATTGGCACATCCGCTAACTCTTCGTAAATGATGAATTTTTTTGAAAAGACCAATTCTCTATTGCTGTTAAATACCGATACCAAATAATTTCCGCTTCTTGTTAACTGGAAAAAGTTGTTCGGAAAATTCAAACGGTAATGTGAATACAGCTGTAGTGTATTGAACGAATTCTCATAATCCTGTATACGCTGGTTGTCAATTCCGGAAAGGTATTCGGCCTTTGCTAAATCTGTTGGTGTCCAATTGTAATTGTGATGGGTAATGGTGAAATAGTAATCTTCTTCGTTACCGAATAAGTCATCAAAAGTCAGCTGAAACGAATCGCCTAATCTGAAAAAAGGAAAAACATTACCCACGCCTTGATTAAAACTGATGGTTTTAATATGGAAAGGAGGAGGAGTTTCGTCAACAGCCTGCGCTTGTAGCTGTGTATTTACAGCACAAAATAAGAGGAGCGTTATGATGAATTTGTGAATCATATTTTAAAATCAGCGGAAGTAAAGATATGATTTTAGAACGAATATTATGCCAAGATATTATTTGTAACAAACCGGGATAATCTCTCCTTTTGCCAAGCAATACTTCTCAACTAATTCGGGAGTAAGTTTTGCAGTGTAATCCACTTCGGAAACTTTAAAGCCGATGCTTCTCAATTTGTCAAAATAATCCAAGCCATAAACACGTACGTGATCGTATTGACCAAATATTTTGGCACGTTCTTTAGGATCGGTAATGGAATCATCAGCGAATGTGGATGCTCTTGATAGGTCTTGTGGTATCTGGAAAATTCCAATGCCTCCGGGTTTTAAGACGCGGTACAATTCCTGCATGGCTTTGGTATCATCCGGGATATGTTCCAAAACGTGATTACAGAAAATAATATCATACGAATTGTCTTCGAAAGGTAAATTGCAGATATCTGCTTTTACATCGGCTAAAGGCGAAAACAAATCGGTTGTGGTATAGTCGATATTACTTTGTTTTTTGAAACGTTTGTAAAATTCCTGTTCGGGAGCAAAATGCAATACTTTTTTCTTTTGGGTTGCCGAGAAAAAATCGGTTTCGTTTTGCAGGTATAACCAAAGTAAACGATGTCTTTCCAAGGATAAAGTGCTTGGAGATAATACGTTGTTTCTTTGGTTTCCGTATCCGTAAGGTAAGAACATACGGAAGCTTTTTCCGTCAATAGGATCGGTAAAACGATTTCCTTTCAGTAAAAAAGCTAAAATTGGGCGAACTACAATACTTAAACGAATCAGTATAGGGCGCGGAATGGTATTCAGTATGAATTTAAAAAGTTTCTTCATTAGAGTGCTAGAGGCTGTTTTCTAAATTCATTTTCTTCATTGGAAGTAATTCCTAATGCTTTATAGATATAAGCAAAAGTGGATAACAATTCCGGTTTACCATCGATAATGGCTACATCATGTTCAAAATGTGCCGAAGGCTTTCCGTCGGCCGTGGTAATTGTCCAGCCGTCTTTGTGTTGTTTGATGTTTTTGGTTCCTTGATTGATCATTGGTTCAATAGCCACAACCATTCCTTCCACTAATAGTTTTCCACGACCGCGTTTGCCGTAATTTGGCATTTCTGGCGCTTCATGCATGGTACGTCCAATTCCGTGACCGACTAACTCACGAACTACTCCATAACCATTGTCTTCACAATATTTTTGAATGGCATATCCAACATCTTCCGTTCGGTTACCGATTTTCAATTCACGGATACCAACATATAAAGATTCTTTAGTGACTTTTAATAATTTTCTGGTCGCCTCATTAACATTACCTACTT
The DNA here is from genome assembly GCA_035281405.1 of Flavobacterium sp. GTDB lineage: Bacteria > Bacteroidota > Bacteroidia > Flavobacteriales > Flavobacteriaceae > Flavobacterium. The sequence goes on along the minus strand of DATEDY010000119.1, from coordinate 10,917 downwards.
CAAAAGTGTAGGCGTGGTCTCCATAAAAACCGTTTTTCAAAGCGCCACAATCCACCGAAATAATATCACCGTCTTCCAAAGGTGTGTTATTAGGAATTCCATGAACGACTTGTGTGTTTGGACTCATGCATAACGAATTCGGGAAACCGTACATTCCTAAAAAAGCAGGCGTTGCACCGTGGTCACGAATAAACGTTTCGGCTAGTTTGTCTAAATGTAAAGTTGTTACTCCTGGTTTGATTTCAGAAGCAATCATTCCTAATGTTTTGGAAACAATCAAGGCGCTTTCACGCATTAATTCTATTTCTTCACGGTTTTTTACGATGATCATTGTTGCAAAAATTGGACTGCAAATGTAGCAATTTTATTTTCTTAATTTTCGTAGATATGTTTATACGGTTGTTCAGAAATGATTTTTAGCATATCCGCTTCCAAAGATTCTACCGGAGATTCTACTATTCGATGCAATTCTTTTCCGTTTCTGTGAAAAATGAACGTGGGTACATTGGTAATATTCCATCCTTCTTCAAGGTTTTCCGGCGTTCTTTTTTCTCTGTCCATTGTAACTAATTTTACTTTGGATAAATCAAAATCAATATCGCTCAGTATTTTATAGAAATGCGGAACCTGCGTTTTACTGTCGCTACACCATGTTCCCATAAAAATGGTTATTTCATAATTTTGAGGTGAATTTCTCAATAAGGTAATAGTTGATGGATTGGTTTTGTATTCTTCTTCACCCGATGTAAACCAAACATTGTAGGGTTCCATTTTTAAATCGGCTTTGGTTTTTAATCCGGTTAATACAAGTTCAGCAGATTTTTCAGGTTCTTGTGCTACTGTTTTTTCTTCCATAACTGGTGGTGTTGCATTTTCTGTAACGATTTGTTTTGGTTTGCAACTTGCTAAAGCTAGAGTTGCTAAAATTACTATTGTTGTTTTCATATGTGTAAGACTATAATAACGAATGTCCTGTCATGGCTTCCGGTTTTTGAACACCCATCAAAGCTAAAATGGTTGGTGCGATATCACCTAAAACACCATCTTTGATTGTTTTTAATTCTTTGTCTACTAAAATGATAGGAACAGGGTTTGTGGTGTGAGCGGTATTCGGTGTGCCATCAGGATTAATCATGGTTTCACAGTTTCCGTGATCGGCAATTACGATGGTAGTATAGTTGTGAGTCAAGGCAGTTTCGATTACTTCTTTTACGCAAATATCCACAGCTTCACAAGCTTTTATGGCAGCTTCCATTACGCCGGTATGACCCACCATGTCGCCATTGGCAAAATTCAAACACACAAAATCCACTTCTCCTTTTTGTAGTTCAGGAATCAGAGCGTCCTTTAATTCGTAGGCACTCATTTCCGGTTTTAAATCGTAAGTGGCAACTTTTGGTGACGGGCAAAGAATTCGACTTTCTCCTTTGAATGGTTCTTCACGTCCTCCTGAAAAGAAAAAAGTAACGTGCGGATATTTTTCGGTTTCGGCGATGCGGATTTGCTTTTTATTGTTTTTTTCTAAAACCTCGCCAAGAGTTTCGGTAATATTATCTTTATCGTAAATTACATGTACGTTGTTGTAAGTGTCATCATAATTGGTCATGGTAACATAATACAAATTCAGTTTGTGCATGTTTTGTTCGTGCAAATCATATTGTGAAAGCACTTCGGTTAATTCACGTCCGCGATCTGTTCTGAAATTGAAGAAAATAACTACGTCGTCTTCTTTAATAGTTGCCAAAGGTTGATCGTTTTCATCTACCATTACAATAGGCTCTATGAATTCATCAGTAACGTGGTTGTGGTAGCTTTCCAGGATGCTTAGCACTGCATTTTTCGAATGTGTTCCGATACCATTAACCAAGACATCGTATGCTTTTTTAACGCGCTCCCAACGTTTGTCTCTATCCATAGCGAAGTAACGGCCTACGACAGATGCGATTTTTGCAGAAGATTTTTTTGTATATTCATTTAAGTCTTCGATGTGTTTCGCGCCTGATTTTGGATCTACATCGCGACCATCTGTAAATGCATGAATGAAGACTTTTTGTAATCCGAAGTCTTGCGCCGCATCTAATAATCCTTTTAAATGATCGGTATGTGAATGAACGCCGCCATCAGAAACTAATCCTAAAAAATGAACTGGTTTGTTGTTTCCTTTGGCATAGGCAAATGCATCACTTAAAACTTGTTCTTCATTCAAAGACTTGTGTTCAACAGCCAGATTTATTTTGGCTAAATCCTGATAAACAATTCGGCCGGCACCAAGGTTCATGTGGCCAACCTCACTGTTTCCCATTTGTCCTTCTGGCAGTCCTACGTTCAAACCGTCGGTTCGAAGTTGGCCATTAGGAAATTGGGTATAAAGACTGTTTATGAAAGGTACATTGGCATTGTCAATAGCAGAAACTTTTGGATCTGGAGATTTTCCCCATCCGTCCAATATCATTAGGATTACTTTTTTATTCATTTTAAAATTCTAAAGAAATAGCTTCAAAATTAAAAAATTAAATCCAGTTAGTAACGCGGTTGAAATCTAAAAAGTAACGTAAACTAATTGAAAAGGTATGATTTAGCTTATCTCCGAATAAATTTTGAACATTTCGGGATAAGTTTTTATCAACTCTGCTTAGTTCCTCTTCATAGCGTCCAGAAGTATTTCGGTATAAAATATTCAACTGGCTTCCCGGTGCAATCCACCATGAGTAAGAACAATCTAAATTCCATGAACTGAAGTCCTGTCCTGAAGGCTCCGGCAAATAGATATTGGATAAACTTCCGTCGTTTTGTAATTCTTTAAATCCTTTTCCGTCAACATAACTCCAGTAATATCTCGTGTTTACGTTGATTGTCATTTTGTTGTTCAAGGCAAATTTACTTCTCAGATATACAGTAGAAGTGTTGATGTCTCTTTTTTCAAATATAATCTCACCATCATCCAAATGATCATAATAACCAACGGTATTGTTTTCTTTACTGTAGTCGTATCCAAGAATTACCATTAATTTATTACTGAAACGATATCTTGGGCTAAAACTGAAGCCGTAGCTGTTTCGGTCAACTTCAGAAGTTGTGCCTATCCACGGATTGAAATCTACAGCAAATTTTCTGTTGTAATTGGATGAATAATATACCCAAGTTTCATAATATTTCGGGAAAGTAACATATCTACCTGTTGTTTTTGGAGCATAAAAATCGTTAACTTCAAAAGGTCTGATGAACAATCCGCCTCCAAAACCGTCATTGTTTTTAAAAGTAGAATTCAAATTGAAATTAACGTTTCCGGCCTGTAGTTTACCAGTATTGTTTTCAAACTGGCTGTTTACATTCATATTGACACTGAATGAATTGAACGTTTTGTTTGATTTTAATATTCGGTAATTAACATTTCCGTATGCACCCAGATAATTCGTTTGGAAGTTGATCCCTAAATCATTGTTATCAAAATCTTTTGTGATATAATTACCTCTGACACTAAAACGTACTTTTCCACTGGTTTCTGCAAAACTAAGTGAAGTGTTATAACCGTTTCTGTTTTCCAAGTCCAGATATTCATTTACAAAGCTGTATTTGAAATCTCCGGAAAGATTAAATGTATTTTTCTTTGTATTCAGATCAAATACTAATGCAGATACGTTGGCATCTCTGAATTCTTGATTACGCATTACATTTGTATTAATAAAAGATACCGAAGAATTTTTGTTAAAACGCTGATCTAATGTTAAGATGTTGTAATTAGCAAGAGGTTCTACTGTTTGGCTTCTCCTTGCGTTAGTAATGGTGTCTTTTAGAGTGATATCTGTTTTTTCTGTGATTGCATTAAGAAAACCTATGCCTAACCCTTTTTTTGTTCTTCCTGAGATCTTTAGCGCATTTACCAGATTAATTTTATCAGGGTAATTTTCGATGATTTCGTCTTCAGTTTTTATTTCATCGACTTGGCTTTTTCTCAACGATGGTTTTCCGCCAATTCTTCTGGAGTAAAACAAATCTCCTTTGTTGAATAAATCGGTTCCTTCTGTAAAAAAAGGTCTGTTTTCATTGAATTGTTGTTCGAAAGGACCAAGATTTAAAATTTGATTATCGAAAGCGGTTTGTCCAAAATCAGGAACTAAGATCGCATCTAAAGTAAATGCATCATTGATTCCGTATTTGATGTCCATTCCACCTTTGAGTTCTGTTTTTGTTCCTTTTTCTTTGGAATTATTGACATAAGCCGAAGCATACGGGAAGAAAAATAATCGGGTAGGGGTTTTGATATTTTCGATTCCTACGAGTTCGCCGGATTGTTGTTCTAAAGATCCTTTATTGTTGTTTACATAATTCCAGGTGTACAGCTGACGATATCTTCTCAATTGTCTGAAAAACTGCATTCCCCATATTTGCTTTTGTTCTTTCGAAAAACGAAGTGCCGAGTAAGGGAGTTTGATTTCGACAGTCCAGCCAGTGTTGGTTACTTCTACTTCGCTTTCCCAAATAGCGTCCCAAGAAGGGTCTTCACCGGTTGTTGAGTTGGCATTGGCATCCCATTGAACGCCAGCAGCAGTTACTATAAAGCGAAATTCCTGTTGGCCGTCATTATAACCATTCACACTTAATCCAAAAAAATCGGTGGCGCCATCATCGTCTCTTTGTGTAATTTCGCGCATGATTTTTTCTGGTTCATCATCATTCAAAACAGCTCCAATGTAGATTGCCTCATCATCAAAAAGAACTTTTACATCTGTTTTTTTAGAAGGATCAATGGCTTTTCCATTGTCTGGTTCCAGCATGGTGAAGTCTGTTGCAACTGCAGCAGTTTCCCATTCATCTTCGTTCAGTTTTCCGTCGATGATAATTGGACGAGATGTTCTTTTGGCGAAGAGTTGTTTTTTAATTGATGCGTCTGGTTTTGAGTCGGTTGTCTGCGAAATAGCAAAAATTGAATGAAAAATCGCGACTAACAATAAAATTTTTTTGCTCATGATTTTGACGATTGATGAAGGGTCAAAAATAGGGAAAAGCCCTTTATTTTAAAGTGTTTTATGATATGTTTAACTATTTGTTAAAAAAATAAAATATCGACGAAGTGCATAAAATTATCGACAAAATGCAAAAAAAATTTGGATGGTATTATTTTTTTATTAATATTTGCCTTGTACAAATAACAACACAATTAAAAGAATATCAATGATTTACAGATTTTTGCCCCTATTATTGTTATTTTTCATGTCTTTCGCCCCAAAGTCTACAAATAACACCGACCCGAAGCTATTAGCAAATACAAGTGCTGTAAGTTTAGCTGCGAAAATTGAGATGGTTTACAATTCATTAGATGCAAATAGCTTTGCTTTGCCTCAAATGGAATGTTTTAAAAGAGCAATGACTGGCTTTTATTCTTTGAGACAAAATGGAGTAGTGGAAAAAGATATCTTGACAGTTATCGATTTCAGTATGTCATCTACAAAGAAAAGAATGTGGGTTATTGATTTAGCTTCGAATAAAATCTTATTTAATACTGTGGTTTCTCACGGAATGAAATCTGGTTTGGAATATGCTACTAGTTTTTCTAACGAAAATAATTCAAACAAAAGCAGTTTAGGTTTTTATACTACAGGAGAGACTTATATTGGTAAACACGGATTGTCTTTGAAATTAGACGGACAAGAAAGAGGAATCAATCATAATGCACGCTCAAGAGCGGTTGTAGTTCACGGTGCAGACTATGCTAATCCAACAGTATTAAGAAATCAAGGATATTTGGGAAGAAGCCAAGGATGTCCTGCTATTCCTGAGGCGTTAAAAACTCAAATCATTAATACAATCAAAGGTAAATCTTGTTTATTTATCTATCACCCGACCAGAAGTTACGACATCACTAGTAAATTGGTTGCTCAATCTTAAATATAATTCCGGATCATAATTATAGACGTCTTGTCTGAATTGTAAATCTGTTTTATCATACCAAGCTGTAAAGTATAAGAAATGAACCCCAAAGTTCTGATCTAACTTTACAGTTTTTGTTTTTTTAGTCTTCACAATAGTATCTATTTCACTTAACGTATAGATGGGTTTTTCTATCAGTTTTTTATTTTTTTGTCTTTCTTTGAATGTTTTGGTTTTCAATAGAAATTCCACCAATGGAAGCGGTTTTTCAATTCGGACACAACCAGAACTCAATGCGCGGTAATTGTAAACAAAGTAATCTCTGTGATTGGTGTCATGCATATAAACCAAATGATTGTTAGGAAAGTTGATTTTTACAACACCTAGAGAATTGTTGTATCCAGGTTCTTGTACATACCTGTATTTCTTTGCATCAGAAGGTTTCCAGTCACTCACGGGAATTTCCGCTCCTTTATGGTTAAAAATTTTGATTCTTGTTTTAGAAAAATAACTTCTGCTTTTTGTAGCATCCGGAATCAAATCTTCTTTTATAATTGTTGGAGGAACTGTCCATGTTGGATTGAATACTATGTTGTCTGCTCTTGAAGAAAGTATTGGTGTTTTTCTTTTAGGTTGTCCCACTACTACTTTATGATTGGAAATAGTGTCTTTGTTTTCTACAACATAGAGCATGAAGTTGGGAATATTTACGCCTAAAAAATTATCACCTAAATCGCTTGGAAACCATCTCCATCTTTCTAGATTGGCAATGAGTTGTTCTTTGCGACTTTTTTTGCTGAAGTTTAAAGCTTTTAGTGTTCCCGGCCCAATCATACCGTCAGTAACTAAACCATGTCTTGATTGGAATTTAGCGACTGCTGCTTTTAAATCTTTGTTATATACATCGTTTGCTAATGTATCGGATGGAGTTAAATCGCCCCAATAACGCAATCTTTCTTTGATTTTGACTATGGTTTCACTTTTTAATCCAAGTTTGAATTTTTCTTTGGTTTTAATGGAATCGAAATTTTCCTCAGGCATAGCATTAATTTTTGCTAAAGCTTTTTTTAGATTCAGATAAATGGTGTGTTTTGGTTTGTGACTTTCTATAGTGCTGTCTATTCTGTTTTTTCGTAAAGCAATGGCTAAGATGGTATCCGGTTGAATTTCTTTGGGTTTTATTTCCCAATCTGTGTAAATTTCCAAAGGATTGATCTTTCCATTAGTCAAGTGTGAAATGTATTTGATATAGGCAGCAGTTAATAACTCGAAATATTCATCTTTTGAATCCAGATTGGAATTCATGATTTCTTCTTGTTTCAGTAATTCGGCATACTGATAATCTTCAGGTAAAAGGCCTTCTTTGTCAGCGTTTTTAATGGCTTCAATCAGTTGGATACGATTTTCTTTAATATCCCAGCCTTCTTGTATTTTCTGATTTTCAATCGCATTGGAAATGTGTTCTTCTGTAGTAATACTATGCGGAGTGGAGTTGTTTCCACAACCGATGTATAAAAAAATACTAAATACTATAGTAGTAATGGTGTATTTCATAAAGTTAAATTTGTTTCCACATTACATAATGTGTTCCTATTCCTGCAATATCAAAAGCTGTACCGAAAATCTCATAATCTAATTTTTTATAGAAATTCACAGCATTTTCCCTTGCATTAAACCAGATTAATGCGACTTTATTGTGTTGTGCTAGTTTTTCAACTTCATTCATCAAATAATTGCCATACCCATTGTGTTGCTCTTTGTCTAAAACAGCCATTCCGCGAACTTGGTATTGTTTTTCTGAATCAAAATGTTCGTTTTTTGCTTCAAAAACAGATACCACACCAATAATTTCATTGTTTTTGTACAGTCCAAGATGTGTTGTGGTGTTTAAGTCATCTCCATCAAAGCGGCAACTATCAATAGGTTTTCCGACTCTTAGTACGGGTTGGCGCACTATGTAGGTTAATTCTGATGGTATTTTTTTAATTTCAATCATATTTAACAAATTTAAAACTAATTCTAAGACTTTAATTATGAAGTGCTTGCTGTTGCTCGAGTATTTTTATGTGTTTGTCGGAAATTTTTTTTGAAAAAAAGTTTGCAGGAAAGAAAACAATTTCTTTATATTTGCAACCTCAAAAGCGGAAGTAGCTCAGTTGGTAGAGCTCCAGCCTTCCAAGCTGGTTGTCGCGAGTTCGAGCCTCGTCTTCCGCTCTAAAAACAAGAAAAGTTTTAAAAATTACACCCTGCGGAAGTAGCTCAGTTGGTAGAGCTCCAGCCTTCCAAGCTGGTTGTCGCGAGTTCGAGCCTCGTCTTCCGCTCTGTTAAAGCCTCAAACATTTGTTTGAGGCTTTTTTATTTTGGCTGGTTGTCGTCTCGTTGATGTCAACGAGAAGCCTCTTCTTCCGCTCTGGAAAAACTCAAGTTAACGTTTGAGGTTTTTTGTTTTTAGATTAGTTGTGATTACGCAAGTATTTTTAAATAAAAAAACCTTAGAGCTTATCTAAGGTTTTCAATTTTATAAAAAGTTTAAATTTTCTCCCGGAGCCATTTCAACGGCAAACTCTCCAGCTCTGAATAAGCGAGCAGTCAAGTCTCCTTTGAGAATAACGTTGTTGCCATATGCTTCAAGCCAACTTCCTTCGCGTAATCCTAAAACAGGAATTGGGCTTATTTTATGAAATTCATTTATACGAGTTTCTCTGGTTTCTCCCATATGAGTTGAGCCTTCAATTGGGTCGAGGTAGTGTGGATTCAAGTTAAAATTAATCAGGCCTAAAGTGTCAAAACTTTTAGGTAGTACGATGGGCATATCATTGGTGGTATTCATTGTTTTGCCCCCAATATTGCTTCCTGCACTTGTTCCTAAGTAAGGTGTTCCGTTTTCAATTGTGTTTTTTAGAACCATCATCAGGTTGTTATTGTACAATTGTGATACAAGCAGAAAAGTATTTCCTCCACCTGTAAAAATTGCTTCGGCTTTTTGAATTGCTTCAGTTGGATTTTCAAACTCGTGCAATCCTTTTACATTGATGTTTATTTTTCGAAATACCTCGCTTACTTTTTGTGTATATTCTTCGTGACTTATTCCGCCCGGTCTTGCGTAAGGAATAAAAAGAAGTGTGGTGACTTTTTCAAAATGCGTTTTCAGAGTAGGTAATAAATAGTCTAGATACTCTCCGTTATAAAGGGTTGAAGTGCTGGCAAGGATAACTTTTTTATTCATGCTGTTAGGTTTGATTCTGTGGTGTCAAAGATATTTAGAATTAACAAATTTTTATCAAGTCATTAATAATAAATTGGGATGCCTCACTACTATTTTTACAGCATAATCTTGAAGTATGAGGATAGTTTTATTTTTTTTATTATTTACATCGATTGCGTTTTCTCAAAATGTATTAAAAGGGAAAGTGGTGATGGATTCGCCAACGTTAAACAGGGTTTACATTGCTAATTATTCCAATAAAAATGAAACGGTTGCCGATGATCAAGGGTATTTCAAGATTTTAGCAGGACCAAAAGATACATTAGTTATCTCTGGGATTAATATTAAAGGGAAACAGATTGTTCTGAAGGCAAACGATTTCTCCGAAGATTTATTTTTTGTGAAACTGAAATTGATGCCTTATGTTTTAGATGAGGTTATAGTTCAGAATTACCCACATATTAACGCCGTAGATTTGGGAATTATTCCTAAAGATAGAAAGACATATACGCCGGTAGAAAGAAAGCTTAGAGTTGCCAATGGATTGGGGTTGAGTGGAAATACTGACGGATCTACGGGAGGTTCATTTAGTTTAGATCCTTTGTTTAATGCATTGTCGGGAAGAACTGCAATGTTGAAAAAAGAACTTGAAGTGGAAAAGAAAGAGAAGTTACAGAGAAGATTGGAACAGTCGTTTTCGGAAAAATTTTATACAGAAACATTACATCTTCCTGCAGAATACATAAAAGGATTCGTTATTTATGTTTTAGATGATGAAAATATTACAAAGTTGGTAAATGTAAAAAAGACTAAATTAGTCGAAAATTTGCTCAAAGAAAAAGTGATGCGCTATTTAGAAATGATTCATGCCAACAACTAAGTATTTTACTCTACTATTATTATTTCTTTTTCAAAATCTGTTTTCGCAGTCTGTTTTGAAGGGAAAGGTGATTTCTGAAGTCAATCCTGATGGGATTATGGTAGTCAATTTTACAACCAAAGCTTCAACTGCTACATCTGATGGTGGTTTTTTCTCTATTCAGGCTTCTTCAGGTGATGTTTTAATCATAACATCAAAAAATATTGAAGGAGTGCAACTGAGATTGGATGCCAACTCTTTTAACAGAGAGATTTTGAATATAGTGGTTAAGGCAAAAACCAATGAGCTGGCAGAGGTTCAAATAAAATCAATTTCGGCAAAGTCTTTAGGTGTTGTGCCTAACAATGTTAAAGAATATACGCCGGCTGAACGGAAATTGCGAACAGCAGAACAATTCAAATGGTATAGTCCATTACTGATTCCATTTGGAGGAATGAGTGTAGATGGTTTGATTAATCAAATCAGTGGTAGAACCAACCAGCTCAAAAAGGAGTTGTCAGTAGAGAAAAAAGAATTGTTGTTGAGTAGATTAGATGAAATGTATGAAGAACAGTTCTATGTGGAAACACTTCAAATTCCGCAAGAATATATCAAAGGATTTCAAATTTTTGCTTTAGATGATGCTAAGTTCGTCGAGGCTGTAAAAAGTAAAAACAGGACTTTGGTCACATTTTTGATGGGTAACATTGCAAATGAATACAAAATGCTGATTTCAACTGAAAAACGATAGTCAAATGAGGATGAAAAAAGGATATAAAATAACGATAATTTGTTTTTTATTTGTTGCATTGTCTTCTTTTGCGATGCATAAGTTTTACGTGTCTATTTATCAGATTAATTATGCTCAGGAAAAGAAAATGCTACAAATCACTTCGCGCATTTTTGTGGATGATTTAAATAATATTCTGAAGATAAAATACAATCAGAAAACGAATTTAGGCGAACCGAACGAATCTGATAATGA
>DATEDY010000118.1:0-2180 GCA_035281405.1 Flavobacterium sp. | reverse complement strand
AACTATTTTTTTTCGACGAACTACACACCACAATGGACAACTATGGATTTTAAACAATACCTTTGCATAAAATTTACATAGCAAGATGGCATCATTCGAGCAATTCAATCTCCCGAAATCATTACAAAAAGCAATAGACGACTTACAATTAACGACTCCAACCCCCATTCAGGAAAAATCGTTTTCTGTAGTGATGTCAGGGCGTGACATGATGGGAATTGCACAAACAGGAACCGGTAAAACCTATGCCTATTTATTGCCGTTATTGAAACAATATAAATTCGTCAATACGTTTAATCCACGGATTATGATTTTAGTTCCAACCCGTGAGCTTGTGGTTCAGGTGGTGGAAGAAGTCGAAAAACTGACACAGTACATGTCGGTTCGAACACTGGGAATCTATGGAGGCGTTAACATTAACACACAAAAAAATCAGGTATATCAAGGTATCGACATATTAGTTGGAACACCCGGACGTATTATGGACTTATCTTTAGATGGTGTTTTATCACTTCAGGAGGTTACTAAATTAGTAATCGATGAATTTGATGAAATGCTGAATTTAGGATTTCGTCCGCAATTGACTTCCATTTTAGCTATGTTGAAACCGAAACGTCAGAATATTTTGTTTTCGGCAACGATGACCGATGAAGTGGATGAAATTCTGAATGACTATTTTGATTTCCCTGAAGAAGTATCTTTGGCTCCGTCTGGAACGCCGTTAGAAAAAATTGAACAGTTATCGTATCATGTTCCTAATTTCAATACCAAAGTCAATTTACTGAAACACTTATTGAATACCGATGAGAGTTTAGACAAAATATTGGTTTTTGTGAACAATAAAAAAATTGCCGATATGCTTTTGGATAAAATCGAAGCAGATTTTCCTGGGCAATTTGGTGTAATCCACTCCAATAAATCGCAAAACTATCGTTTGTTAACCATGCAGGATTTCCAAAACGGAACCTTGCGCGGGTTAATTACCACAGATGTTATGGCACGTGGATTGGACATTTCAAGTATTTCGCATGTTATTAACTTTGAAATGGCCGAAATTCCTGAACAATATATTCACCGTATAGGACGAACCGGACGTGCGGATGCCAGTGGTATTGCCATCAGTTTTATTGCGCCTCGTGAAGAAGATATCAAAGTAGAAGCTGAGTTACTGATGGAAAAAGAAATTACCATCTTAGACATGCCTTCAGAAGTTGAAATCTCCACTCAATTGATCGGCCCTGAAAAAGAAAAGCAAAAAGTAAAATTCCTGATGAAAAAGCCAAAAGTTAGCGAAAACGCTGCTTTTCATGAGAAATCAGATAAAAACAAAAAAGTAAATCTTGGCGGACCAGGTAAACGTACACCACGTAAAACAGCTCCACGTAACCGTGCAGTAGAACGTCAGCGAGCACAAAAGAAGAAAAAGAAATAATTCATTATACGAAATCCTCAATCAACTGATTGGGGATTTTATTTTATACTCTATCTTTGGATTTAAATTATCCTTCATGTATCAGCAATTAAACCGAATAGCCAAAAAATTCCTGAAAGAATCCACTATTTTCAAAGTTGGTTTCAACTTATCACCTATGTACCGTCGAAGTACAGCCCGCATTGCCTATGTTTCGGATGATTTGAAATCGGTAAAGATTAAAATTCCATTGAGTTATAAAAACAGAAACTATGTTGGTTCTATCTTTGGAGGCAGTCTTTTTGCAGCTGTTGATCCAATTCCGATGATTCAATTAATGTACTTATTAAAAGAAGAATACATCGTTTGGGACAAATCGGCAAAGATTAAATTCAAGCGCCCGGCCCGAGAACATATGTATGCTTCTTTCGAGTTTTCTGAAGCAGAACTACAGGAGATCTTGCAAAAGGTAAAAGACAGCAAAGAAGTAGAGCACATCAAAACTACCTATATTACTAACAAATCAGGTGAAACTGTTTTTTGTGAAGTGGAGAAAACGATTTATATTGCAGATAAAGAATTTTACAAACAAAAGAAGAAGAAATAATTGATAATTAATAATTCATAATTATCTTTGACAAACCTTTACAGTTAAATGCAATTCAAACATCCAGAAATTCTGTATTTCCTATTCTTGCTGGTTATACCTGTTTTAGTGCATTTATTCCAATTACGGAAGTTTAAAAAAGAATATTTCACCAACGTAAAA
>DATEDY010000117.1:0-3435 GCA_035281405.1 Flavobacterium sp. | reverse complement strand
GGGACTTTTAGCCTTGGCTTATTCATGTGCTACTAATCCGTTTACGGGAAAACAAACGATGGCTTTGGTTCCTGATAGCCAGATTTTTCCAATGTCATTTCAACAATACAGTCAGTTTTTATCTGAAAATAAAGTGTTAACTGGAACAAAAGATGCAGCACGAGTGGAAGCTGTTGCTAATAAAATAAAAGTAGCAGCAGAACGTTGGTTGACAGCTAACGGAAAAGCAGATTATTTAAAAGATTATAAATGGGAATACAAGCTGGTTGATAGTAAAGAAGTGAATGCTTGGTGTATGCCTGGCGGAAAGATTGTGGTATATACAGGTATTTTACCCATAACTAAAGATGATGCCGGATTAGCAGCTGTTTTAGGACATGAAGTTGCTCACGCTTTAGCAAACCACGGACAACAGCGAATGAGTGCTGGATTATTACAACAGGCAGGTGCGGTTGGTGTGGCTGTGGCGACCCAAAGTAAATCGACAGAAGCGCAACAAGCTTGGATGCAGGCATATGGAGTAGGAAGTCAAGTGGGAGGAATGTTGCCATTCAGTCGTGCTCATGAAACAGAGGCAGATCAAATAGGGTTACTGTTAATGACTATTGCAGGATATGCGCCGGAAAACGCTGTAGGGGTTTGGGAGCGAATGTCGGCTATGTCAGGTGGGAAAGCTCCTGCGGAGTTTTTAAGTACACACCCAAGTAACCAAACACGTATAGATAATATTAAATCATGGATTCCGAATGTGAAAAAGGAAGCGGCAAAATTCAATCCATCGATGAAATAAAGAAAAAAAGCGTATTTTCGAAGTCCCTATTATATAGGGACTTTTTTTATTTTCAAAATGTACACTATGAATCAACTTCAAAAAGGCGACAAAAAATTATTAAATGCCTGGGCATTTTACGACTGGGCAAATTCTGTTTACAGCCTTGTTATTGCTTCGGCAATTTTTCCTATTTTTTATAATGCTCTGTTTAAAATTAGAGGTAATAATTATGTAGATGTGTATGGCTACCATTTTAAAGATACTGCCATGATTACATTCGTGACAGCCTTAGCCTTTTTATTAGTTGCTTTAATGTCTCCTATTTTATCAGGTATTGCTGATTATGTTGGAAATAAACTGGCCTTTTTGCGTTTCTTTTGTTATTTGGGCGGATTGTCTTGTATAGGGTTGTACTGGTTCAATTTGCATAATTTTTTTATTAGTTATACAGTTTATTTACTAGGTTTGATTGGTTTTTGGTCAAGTTTGGTTTTTTACAATTCATACTTGCCAGATATTGCTTTTCCAGAACAACAGGATAGGGTAAGTGCTCGTGGGTTTTCTATGGGATATCTCGGAAGTACTCTTTTATTGATTGTTAATTTAGCAATGGTAATGTCGCCGGATACTTTTGGAATTACTGGTGATTCTGGTGAAGCAGCAATGAAAGCCATGCGTATTTCGTTTTTAATGGTTGGAATATGGTGGATTGGCTTTAGCCATATAACCTATTATTACTTGCCTAAAGGAGTTTCAACTGGACATAAGGTAACCAAAGCTGTTGTATTGGATGGCTTCAAGGAGCTACGAATTGTTTGGAATGATGTGAAGCAAAATATTGTCCTTAAAAGGTATTTAACAAGCTATTTTGTTTTTATCATGGCAGTACAAACTGTGATGTTGGTGGCGACATATTTTGGTGCGGAAGAAATTATCTGGGAAACACCAAGTCAGAAAACAACAGGTTTGATTATTAGTATTTTAGTAATTCAAATTGTTGCAATTTTAGGAGCGTTTTTAACCTCAAGAGCTTCAGGTAAATTTGGCAATATCAATGTTTTAATATTTTTGAACGCATTTTGGGCGGCTTTATGTTGTTTTGCATTCTTTGTAGAAACACCTAATGAGTTTTATGCAATTGCGGGTTTTGTAGGCTTGGTTATGGGAGGTATTCAGTCCCTTGCTCGCTCTACTTATTCTAAATTTTTACCGGAAACACCCGATACTGCTTCTTATTTCAGTTTTTATGACGTAACCGAAAAAGTAGGTATTGTAATTGGAATGTCTATCTATGGGATTATTGATCAGGTGACAGGATCAATGCGGAATTCGATTGTATTCTTGGCAGTGTTTTTCATTTTGGGATTGATTTTATTGCTTAGAGTTCCTAATAAAAAAGAGAATTAGTCATATATTCGCGCCATAAAATTTTTAAAAATGAACTTTGTCCCAAAAACCTGTTACTTAGCTTTTGTAACCCTATTTTTATTATTTACTTCATGTGCTGCTGATATTGAGCCTTACGGAGGTGAAGTCCCTAATCCGAATAACCCATCAGTACCCTCAGGAGCATCTACTTTTAAGGTAGATTTTGACGGTCGTACTTTTACAGCAAGCACGACTCAAGCAATTGTAAACAGTGATTATGTTGCCATTACTGGTAGAAAATCTTCTGGAGAGTTTTTTCAAATTACTATTCCAGGTGCCAGAACAGGTACTTATGTAATCAATCCAAATGCACCTTCTTCTAATTTTGCATTGGCTTTTTCACAAGGAAATGGGAGTGTGCCTTATTTGGCTGTAGATGACGAAAATGGTGCTTTTGCAGATTTTCCAAATTATACAGATACAGCAGAAATTGTAATTTCAAGCATTGATGTTGTCAATAAAAGAATTGTTGGTACTTTTAAGTTCACAGGAGTGAAGTTTGCTGACAATACAGGTACAACCATCGAAACTAAAGTATTTACAAACGGAGTGTTTAATTTGCCATATACGTCAGATGTTGTTGCGCCAACAGGGAATAGCTTTACAGCTAAAATAGACGGAACTGCTTATGTTCCAACAAATATTACTGGTGTTAAATCGAATGGTCTTGTTTCGGTAATTGGAAGAAGAGGTAATGTAGAAAATATAGGTGTTGTTGTTCCTGAAGATGCAGCAGCAGGATCGGTTTATAATTTTACGGCTTTGAGTTCTGATGCACGTGGACAATATATTCTTGATAGTACACCACAAGGTATTTATGGTGGAAGTGGTTCTGTGACTATTATTTCTCATAACGTGACTGCTAAAAGGATTAAAGGAACTTTCAGCTTTGTTGCAACGTCAATGATGGGCAGTGGATCGGTTAATATCACTGACGGTACTTTCGATATCACCTATTTGTAAAATTTCATAAGAAAATAGTATAAATAAATCCCGATTGAAGAATCGGGATTTTTTATGGCATAAAACTTGTTCGATTATTGTGCTGAAACTTCAAAAATTTTCGTTAATTATTGATTTTCAGAAGTATGACGTTTTTTATTACAGTATCTTTGTAATTGAAAGTGTCAATGTTTAATGACAAAATGACTTAATTCTTATATGTCCCAACAAAAAATACTTACGCTTGACAGTTTGTCACTTCAGGAGTTAGATCATGAAGCTGATTTAATTCC
>DATEDY010000116.1:0-2363 GCA_035281405.1 Flavobacterium sp. | reverse complement strand
ATTTTAATTGAAGCAAAATCTTTACTGCAGAAATCTATAAAAAGTGGAATTTCCCTCTTATGTAAATGCAATTTATCCACAAAAAAATCATCGGAAAAATTGTTCTTAACATAATCCCTGAATTCGATGGCAGCTTCTTTTTGACGAAACTTCTCATTGCCTACGTTGAACAAAACAACAATCTTCTCGCCTATCTTCACAAAATCAATTCCGTTATAGGTTTCGCCTGTATAAACGCCCAATGGTTTTGGACGGGCTTGTTGCTTTTCAATTTCAACAGTCTTTAATGCATCATATCCAACGTCAACTTTGAGTTCAGTTTCTTTTTTTACTTCCACTTCTTTTAGTTCAATGGTTTTTTTACTCAATTCGATAACCAATGCATTGGAAGCAAAGTCTTTCTCTTTTAACTTGATGTTTTTTACCTGATACTTGTCGGAATAAACTATTAACTCATCATTTTTATTGGCCAAAATGGTGAATTCTCCCATAGTATTGGTCTTCACAGTACTTTTATTCCCACTGTTAATGACTTCAATCTCTTTTACAGGAAAACCTTCTGAGAGCACTTTCCCTGTAATCTTCTTTTCTTGTGCCAAAATCATATTCCCAAATGCAATGACACAAACGAGGCAAGTTTTAATTGGTAGCATACTAATTGGTTTAAAAAATTACAAATCAGTGATGATAAGAAGCGGAACATTTCCTCTGGTAAGACGCTGTTTAAAACAAAAAATACCCCGCAACTACAAGTTACGAATAAATTCTTATAAATTGTAATCCTTATTTTAGTATTTCATTTTATTATCTTTGCGCCATGGGAAGAAAACAAACAAAGAAAGTCGTATTCGAAAACGTAAAAGTCCTTGATGCAGGTGCAAAAGGCGTATCAGTAGCAAAAGCCCCTGAGGGTCAGGTAATATTTATTCCGAATGTAGTGCCGGGTGATGTAGTGGATGTACAAACATTCAAAAAACGCAAAGCCTATTTTGAAGGTAAAGCTATTAAATTTCATAGCTTTTCTGAACACCGTGTGGATCCGGTTTGTGACCACTTCGGAGTATGTGGCGGATGCAAATGGCAAAACATGAAATACAGCCAGCAACTACATTACAAACAACAGGAAGTATTCAATAACCTGAAACGTATCGGGAAAGTGGAATTACCTGAATTCGAACCTATCTTAGGCTCTGAAAAACAATTCTTCTACCGTAATAAAATGGAATTCGGTTTCTCTTCATCTCGTTGGATGACGCAGGAAGAAGTAGACAGCGGTGCCGAATTAGACAATAAAAACGCCGTAGGTTTCCATATTCCTAAAATGTGGGACAAAATCCTGGATATCCAAAAATGCCACTTGCAAGGAGATCCTTCTAATGCCATTCGTAACGAGATCAGAAGCTTTGCTAACGAAAACGGTTTGTCGTTTTTCAATCCGAGAAACCACGAAGGTTTATTGAGAACATTAATGATCCGCACGGCTTCAACCGGAGAACTAATGGTGTTAATCCAATTCTTCGACAACAATAAAAAAGAAATCGAACTGGTAATGAACTTTCTGGCGGAACGTTTCCCTGAAATCACTTCATTACAATATGTCATCAATCAAAAAGCAAACGATACATTATACGATCAAAATATCATTCTTTTCAAAGGAAGAGATTATATTTTGGAAGAAATGGAAGGACTAAACTTCAGTATCAATGCAAAATCGTTCTACCAAACCAATTCGGAACAAGCTTACGAACTCTACGCTATAACAAGAGAATTCGCCGGTTTAACAGGTAACGAACTGGTTTACGATTTATACACCGGAACAGGCACTATCGCGCAATTCGTTTCTAAAAAAGCAAAAAAAGTAATCGGTGTGGAAGCAGTTCCTGAAGCGATTGCAGATGCTAAAGAAAATGCAAAACGCAATAACATTACAAATTGTGAGTTCTTTGTAGGAGACATGAAAAATGTATTCAATGACGATTTCATCGCTACTCATGGGCATCCGGATGTGATTATTACCGACCCACCACGCGATGGTATGCATGCTGATGTAGTGAAACAAATCTTAAGCATTGCTCCCGAAAAGGTAGTCTACGTGAGCTGTAACTCAGCAACACAGGCTCGTGACTTGGCTTTAATGGATGAAATGTACAAAGTAACCCGCGTGCGTCCCGTAGATATGTTCCCGCAAACGCATCATGTGGAAAATGTTGTACTTTTAGAAAAAAGATAATCCTGCTTTATGAAAAAGTTTTTATTGGTTTTAATTTTTAGTACCACGGCTGTTTCATTATGGAACTGCGAAAAAGACGATATCTGCGAGGAAGGTACTCCTACCACTCCCCGCATGATCATCGAATTTTATG
>DATEDY010000115.1:0-10505 GCA_035281405.1 Flavobacterium sp. | reverse complement strand
TTGTTTCCCGGAGTTCTTGTTCCACTTGACGGAGCTCCTGCATCCTCAAATGTATCACTCCAAAAAACTTGTGCTTGCCCGCTAAAAATACTAAACACAAGTAAGATGATTGATAAAGTAATTTTGATCTTCATTTTATTAAGGTTTTTAGTTTATTGAATGTTTATGTTGTTTGTTATAATATTTTTAGTTTAATATGTATTGATGTATTTTCTTTGATTTAGAATACTCTTTAGAGGTCATAATTCCATCATCTGTACTTAAAATAACTATCCCTATTATTTCATTATCAGCACAAGCAACTTTTACCATGCCTTCATCAGATAATGATATAAGGGTGCCAACTTGTAAGCCATCATGTAGCTCATCCATTAAAACAGCTGAAATAATTTTTATTTGCTCACCAAGTAATGTGGCGTCTGCACCAGTATTCCATGGATTGCATGCATTTACTAAGGCGATAACCTCCTGTCCATTCATGTTTTTCCAATTAATATAGGTATCAGACAATTCAGGTTTTTCGTAATAACAAGAATCGTTTTCGTTTTGAACAAAATTTGGCATTTTAGATCCGTATTCTAACATGTTTGCCACATTAAGAACTACTTGAGACATTCGGTTGCTTATTTTAACAGTTAAACTGCCGTATGTTTCATTTTTATCAATTGCAATCGGATCATTAAAAATAATGTTACCCTGATCAAAATTTTGATTCATGAAATGGGCACAAATTGCTGTATTACTTTCTTGGTTTCTTAAAACTTCAAAAATAGGCATTGGACCCCTGTATCTGGGTAATGGACCTGGATGGAAATTAATGAATTTATCATATCCATAGGATAAAACAGATTCTGGTAATAGAAAAGGAAAAGAAATCGAAAATATGTAATCAGGTTGTATTTCATCTATCCATTCACGCAGACCTGAAATGGATTTTTTTGTTGGAAAAGATTTAAAAGCTAATCCGCTGTTTGAGGCTTCATTTTCTAATGCTTCTGTTACAGTTTTATTACCATTGCCAATTGCTATGGCATAAAGAAATTTTTCAAATGCTAATAATTGCAATGTTTTAAAAGCGAACTTTCCGCCACATAATATTACTATTTTCTTTTTGTTTTCCATATTAAATGCAAACATAACTATTGTACCAGGCAGACGTCACACCTTCTAATTCCTCACTGTATAAATCATCAAAGTGTTGGTCAGTATCTTCTATTATTGTGTTTATTTTTACTGAACACTTTCCGTTATCATCAGGAAAAATAGAAGCTTCGTATAGGGGAGCAATAGTTTGATTATGCTTTGAATAAAACGTTATTAACCCTCTAGGACTTTTGAATTGAAACCCATTAAGTTCATCAATTACTTTCGATACATTATTAGAGTTGGCTTCTAAAAGTGAGACTACTTTTTTAACTAACTCAGCACTTTCCCATCCTAATAATGTAAATATATTAGGTGTTTTGCCTGTTGATTCTATTTCTTCAATAAATGCTTTGTTTTCCGGATTGATTATGTTTTTTGACCATGCAGCAATACCGTGAATATTATTGCTTGGACAAATTACATTTTTCAACATTGTTTCTTCAAAACCAAATGGAGTTAAAAAAATAGGAATGTTTGTATCTGTAAATAAGGCTTTTATTTTTTCAAAATACCATTGAAGGTAATCGCCACTGAATAATGATAAAAAGGCAGATTCAGGATAAGAATTCAGATAACCAGTTAATGGTTCCATGGTAAAATCCTCTTCATTATAGCCAGTTGCATGATTGAAACAAATTTTACCACCTTCATTTTCAAAACTTTTGGATAAGCTATAGGTTTGTAAATAACCACCATCATAATAGCCCGTAATCATTCCGCCGGTTTTATAGCCTTTTTTAACGGCTAATTTTGATGATAAAAATGCGCCTAATGAATTGTGAAGGGAATGGTAAATTATATTTGGACAAACAGACCATTCTTGTGGCATATTGGCACCAGCATCGAGAACAATCAAAACTTTATTTGTAGCCAAAAATAAAGGGCGTAATAACTCTGCCATTCTATGACCAATGTAGGCTATGACAAGATCAGCATTTTCGTCCAATAACAATTTTTCTGCTGATCTATAACATTGTTGCTTATCTGCTCCAAATCCTATATTCTCAGTTACAATCTTTAAGTCCTCTAACCCTACTTTTTTTAAATTGGATTTGAGCCCTTCAAATAGATCAAATCCAATTGATGAATAATAGGTGGATTTAGGTAATAAAAGTCCAATTTTTTTCATTTACATTATTCTTGACAATAGTAGCATTGTCTTTATTTTAGTTACGAGAAGGAAAAATTCCGTTAATTGCAATAGAATAATTTATTGTTAAGTAAGGGTTTAAAATTGAAAAAGGTTGACTTCCTCCAGCCGGAGCTGTTGATCCAGAAACTACAGGCGCTCCTAATGAGGCAGTTGGAGAAGCAGCTGGTCCAAATGTGTCATTAACTGCATTCCCAATATAATTATTTGCAGCTGCAGAATCTTCACTTGCAGCAGTCACAGGTATTCTTACATTTATCCCAGTAGCAGCATGATTGTGTATTGGCATATTGTTAGTTGTTAATGTTGCAGTTACTGTACCTCCAACTTGTCCCATGGAATAAGCAGGTAATCCCGGACCTTGTCCTTGCCCGATAGGTACACGACCTTGTAAATCTGGAAGAGCGAAAGTTGTTTGGCCATTTCCACCATAGGTTGTTCCTAATAAAGAAAAAAGAGCTGTATTTTGAGCAATAGATAATATTTGACCTTGACAAGTCATATAACTAACAGGTGCAAAATTGAAACCAAAAATTTTGATTTCCCCAATGAAAGGTTCCGTAGACATAGTTTTAAGTTTTGTTTGATTATTAATGAATTATCTGGATTAGTTTCTTGAAGGAAAAATACCTTGAAGAGCAATAGAATAATTGATTGTTAAGTAAGGGTTTAAAATTGAAAAGGGTTGACTGCCTCCAGCCAGAGCTGTTGATCCAGAAACTACAGGTGCACCTAATGAATCTGTAGGTGAAGCTGCTGGTCCAAAAGTGTCATTAACCGCATTCCCGATATAATTATTTGCAGCTGCAGAA
The DNA here is from genome assembly GCA_035281405.1 of Flavobacterium sp. Classification (GTDB taxonomy): domain Bacteria; phylum Bacteroidota; class Bacteroidia; order Flavobacteriales; family Flavobacteriaceae; genus Flavobacterium. The sequence goes on along the minus strand of DATEDY010000115.1, from coordinate 7,397 downwards.
TCTTCACTAGCAGCAGTTACGGGTATTCTTACGTTTATGCCAGTTGCAGCATGATTGTGAATTGGCATGTTGTTAGATAGTAACGTCACATTTGTAGTTCCTGCTTCTTCTCCCATGGTATAAAAAGGCAATCCTGGACCTTGTCCTTGTCCAATAGGCATACGGCCTTGTAAATCTGGAAGAGCAAATGTAGTTTGGCCATTTCCGCCATAGGTTGTTCCTAATAAAGAAAAAAGTGCTGTGTTTTGGGCAATTGATAATATTTGGCCTTGACAGGTTGCATAACTTCTTGGGGCGAAGTTAAATCCGAATATTTTGATTTCCCCAATAAAAGGTTCTGTAGACATAGTTTAGTTTTTTTTAAGTTTGACTATTATACAAATATATGCTTTTTAATTAATTTCTTGACGGGAAAATTCCTTCAAGAGCAATAGAGTAATTTATTGTTAAATAAGGGTTTAAAATTGAAAAGGGTTGACTTCCACCAGCCGGAGCTGTTGATCCGGAAACTACTGGCGCACCTAATGAATTTGTCGGTGAAGCAGCTGGTCCAAATGTGTCATTAACCGCATTCCCGATATAATTATTTGTAGCAGCAGAATCTTCACTTGCAGCAGTTACAGGTATTCTTACATTTATACCAGTTGCAGCATGATTGTGTATCGGCATATTGTTAGTTGTTAATGTAGTAGTTGTGGTTCCGCCTACTTCTCCCATGGTATAAGGAGGTAATCCTGGACCTTGTCCTTGTCCAATAGGCATGCGACCTTGTAAATCAGGAAGAGCGAATGTAGTTTGCCCATTTCCACCATACATTGTTCCTAGTAAAGAAAAAAGAGCTGTATTTTGTGCAATTGATAATATTTGGCCTTGGCAAGTTGCATAACTTCTTGGAGCGAAGTTAAATCCGAAAATTTTGATTTCTCCAATAAATGGTTCTGTAGACATACAAATTGAGTTTAAAGTTAATTCTTATTTGAAACTGCTAATTTATCGCATACCTAAAAATCGACTATAGGTATTTTTACTTGTTTTTCGCCAGAGCCTTTTTTTATCAAATTATAGTATTATTTTTGTTAAATAAACTAATCTAAAATTAACTATGAAAGAAAACACAATTACTTTAGAATGTGCTAAAAGATGGGCTGCAAGATGGAGAAAAGAAGAAGGAACTTACAATGCTCATCATGAACTTAAAGCTTTTTTGATCCCTAAAGTTGATTTAGTGGAAGTTTTAGCAGAAGATATTGATGCCGCTAGAGCTTATATAGGTATTGATGATGATGGAATTGAAAGACTGATGATCGTAGGTACAAAGTATGATGCAAAAACAGATACTTATGTAGATATGATTACAGGCGCCAATAGAGATGGGGTTTTATTGGAAGGTGATATTTATGACTTTACTAAGCCTTGTCCTAATACTTGTGATCCGAATAGTCCTTTAGTATAGGAAAATGAAACAAACACTATTTTTACTTTTTGCATTACTGACACTCATTTCTTGTCAAAATGAAGAGATGAAGTCAAAGAATGCTGAAACTATCAGTTTAGCTGCATTTCAAAATAAATGGATACATGCTGAAACTGATGCTAACACAGCGAGGTTCAACGGGTTTGTAACCTGTTATATGTTTCCGAAAAACGATGTACTACATTTAATGGAAACACCGCAGTTAAAAAGAATACGATTTGTACTTGGTGTTACAAATGGTAAATTAGATGTGATAACACAAGGTGTTAACTCTAGAGGAACATGTTTGGGAATGATCAATTCTACAGTGGTTTCCAACAGACACATTTCCAATCAAATCAACCAATTGGCTACTTCAAGATTACGATTCAGTTGTAATGATGCCATTCTCAGAGGACATCTTTTAAATCCGGCGCAGGCGTACAATTATGTAAATCGCTGGAATATGAAGTTGGCTGAAAATGCTGATTTGAATGATGTGATATCCTATGATAATGTGCGCATCAATTATTTTAGCATTGATAAAGAGATTGTACAGGAAATTGCTGATTTGTCTGATTTCAAATATCTGGGAGTGCTTCTGGGAGTTAATCCTGAGGGTAAATTAACAACGGTATTGCTTGGTTTAGACATGAATCATGATTTTATTATTCTGTCTCAAACAAATAAAGGAGGAGGCGCAAATGTGCCACCAACAATCTTCGATTTTTCACAACCGTGTCCTAATACATGTAAATAATAATCAAAAACTTAATCAATTGCTTTTAGAGATTATTGCTGATATTGGATACTTTATTTTATTGGTAAATGTAATCCTCTTTTCTAAAGGCTTCTCCTCAAAAGGGAAGGCCTTTAGAATTTTTACCTGCTATCTCATCATCATGTTTGTGATTCAGATTACAGTAAGTGTTTTTCAATACTTCAGAATGAATAATTTATTTCTCTCTCATTTTTACTTTATACTGCAGTTTATCCTGTTAAGTTATTTTTATCTGAATTTAGGCCTGAATAAAGCACAATCACTAACTGTGAAAGCAGGGTTTGTATTCTGCCTGTCTCTGTTAGCAATTCAATATTATAACGATAGTAGTCAGCTTCTTAAGTTTAATTTGTTTGAAATCTTTATTACTTCTTTTTTATTGATTATTTATGCCACCTTTTATTTGTATAACTTACTGACTGATAAAAAAGAATTTTATTACCTGAATCTAGGGGTTTTGATCTATCTTTTTGGGAGTACGGTTCTTTTTTTGGCAGGAGATTTATTGACATTGAATGCTTTAAGACTGGAATTTAGTATTTGGATTCTCAATGCATTATTGTATGTGGTGTATCAAGTGTTTATTTTTATTGAATGGAAGAAGAATTTTTCCGTAAAGAGTAGAAATGATGGATAAAGTAGAATTACAGCAAAGCGAAGTTATCAACGCCGTGATTTATATCTTTAGTGGTTTTCTACTGATGGCATTGGTACTGGTCTTGTTTTTCTATTTCTCGAGAAAGAAAATCATTCAGAAAGAAATCGAGAAGAAGAACCTTGAAGTGAACTACCAGAAAGAACTACTGCATTCTATCGTAGTAACACAAGAAGAAGAAAGAAAACGAATTGCGCAGGATTTACATGATGATATTAGTTCTAAACTGAATATTGTCTCTTTAAATAGTCATTTGCTTACTGCAAGTAATTTGTCCGAAAGTGAAATTGTCGAAATCTCAGCAAATATTATCAATTTGACTACCAAAGCACTGGACAATTCAAGACGTATTGCACATGATTTATTACCGCCTGTTCTGGAAAAGTTCGGATTGCATGCCGGCGTCGAAGAATTGTGTTTTGAAATTAACAGTAGCAAATCAATTGAAATCGTATATAAAAATACAGTCGATTTCAATCATGACGATACACACAAGCATTTGCATGTTTTTAGAATAATTCAGGAATTGTTTAATAACTCTCTCCGACACGGAAAGTCTACTAAAATAGAACTATCTTTTGAACAGAAGAACGGATTCGTGTATTGTAATTTTTCGGATAATGGTATCGGTTTTGATGTCAAAAAGATGGAAAATCAAAAGGGTTTGGGGATGAAAAATATAGAAAGCCGTATTAGTTTCCTCAATGGCGCTTTGAATGTTACATCAGAAATTAATAAAGGAACGCAAGTAATCTTTAACTTTTAAAAATGAAAAACACTATTAAAATCATTCTGGCAGATGATGAAGTCTTATTCAGAAAAGGAATCTCTTTCTTGCTGGATAGAGAAGATAACATTGAAATCATTTTTGAAGTTTCTAATGGCATGGAACTGGTTTCTTTTTTGAAGGAAAGCAATATTCACCCTGATATTATCATGATGGATTTGAAAATGCCTTATCTAAACGGTGTCGAGACTACCCGGATCATTCATAATGATTTCCCACACATCAAAATTATCGCACTGACAAGTTATGATTCTAAATCTTTCATTGCGAATATGATCAGTATTGGAGCCGCTTCTTACTTGGTAAAAAATACTACTCCGGCAGAAATGATTAAAACAGTTAACGAAGTCTACCAAAAAGGGATTCATTACAATGAACAGGTTTTAAAAATTCTTCAGGAAGGTATTACAAGCGGAGCTGTCAAGCATAACAAAACATTGTTTGATGAAGATTACCTCACAAACAGGGAAAAGGAAGTCTTGTTGTTGATATGTAGACAGTTGAATACCCACGAAATTGCGGAAAAATTGTTTATAAGCCCGCGAACAGTAGAAGGTCACAGAAATAACTTATTACTAAAAACCGAATCCAAAAATGTAGCCGGCTTAGTGGTATATGCTATCCAAAATAAAGTAATTGCTGTCGAAGATTTAACTATTTGAAACAATGGTCGAAATGGCCAAAAAATAGTAAATCAATAAAAGTAAGGCCAATAATATCAAGGCAATTTTTCTTATGGGATAAGATCTTCCTTTTTTGATTTTATCGTCTATTGGCTGAATAGCTTTCATTTTTTTAAGCTTTCAATAAGTTGTGGGCCAAAGTTACGTTATTAAAATTCTTATCAATTACGTATTTATACGTGTTTTAGTATACTTATAACAATATATTAGAAAAGAACTGATTATATTTGGATAGAAATAGAATTGTGATGCGGTTTAAAAAATCATTCGTTTTCCTAGTGTTATTCTTGATTTCATTCACAATGAGATCCAATTATGTATTGCTTCCAATGGATGAGAATTCTCAAAAAAACCATCTGAAAGCCTATGGAATTACCTATTGGGCAATTGAAAAACAATACAAGGCCAGTTGGTTGCTTAATTTCCGCGGAGGATCTTTCCTGCTGCCGGATGCAAGTGAAATTAAAAAGGAATGCCAAATCAGAGGCGTTAGTTTTGAAATTCTATCTGATGCTGAAACCAATCAATTACTGGCTGAAATAGCTTCTCCTTCTCAAAATATGGAAGTAGTAGCTTTGGAAAAAGCACCTAAAATCGCTGTATACACACCAAAAGGGAAACAACCATGGGACGATGCAGTGACTTTAGTATTGAAATACGCTGAAATTCCGTATAAAGAGGTATATGATGAGGAAGTATTGAGTGACCAATTGTTATTGTATGACTGGCTGCATTTGCATCATGAAGATTTTACAGGTCAGTATGGTAAATTCTATGCGAATTACCGTAATATGCCTTGGTATATCGAACAAAAGAAAGACGCTGAGGCTTTGGCTTCCAGACTTGGTTTTAAGAAAGTATCGGAAGAAAAATTAGCAGTTACTAAAAAAATAAGGGATTTTGTTATTGGAGGTGGATTCATGTTTGCCATGTGTTCTGCAACTGATAGTTTTGATATCGCTTTGGCAGCAGAAGGTATCGATATTTGCGAAACCATGTTCGATGGTGATCCAAGTGAAGCTAACTATCAGTCGAAAATTGACTTCGATAAAACCTTTGCTTTTAAAAATTTTGTATTGGAACGTAGACCCGAACGCTATGAGTTTTCGAATATCGATATGACCGAGAAACGAATTGTACCCTTTGAAAAAGATTACTTTACATTAATGGAGTTTTCAGCAAAATGGGATGTCATTCCTTCAATGCTGTGCCAAAATCATACGCAATTGGTGAAAGGGTTTATGGGACAAAGTACTTCTTTCGATAGAGAATTAATCAAATCCAATGTATTGGTTATGGGGGAATGTCAAATAAATGGTGAAGCAAGATACATTCATTCTCAAAAAGGAAAAGGGTTCTTTACTTTCTATGGAGGACACGATCCGGAAGACTACCAACACAGAGTTGGTGATGAACCAACTACTCTTGATTTACACCCTAATTCTCCGGGATACCGACTCATATTAAACAATATTCTGTTCCCCGCAGCGAAAAAGAAACACCAAAAAACGTAGTTTTTTTCTGTAGCAATACAATAAAAAAATACTATTTTTGTTGTATAGACAAATCAAACCCCAAGTTGCCCAATGAATAAAGATTCTGAGTTTAGAATCACTTATAAAGATGTCTTGTATATAATTACAGTATTTGTTCTAATAGGTATTATCCTGTTTGCATAATCAAGTATAAGTGAAAATAAGAGGTCCCAAAGTCAATCGTATTGAGTTTGGGATTTTTTATTTTAATACATTAGCAGAAATTTTAGTAAATGAATTACGCAGCAATACTCCAAGATATTTATAACGAAGCAAAAGGACAACCCAAAATCGGACAGGTCGCAACCTCTATCCCGGAATTGGCATCTGTACCACCGGATAAATTTGGAATGCATCTCCTCACAATGGAAGGGGAAGATTTCCATATGGGTGATGCTGCTGAGAAATTTTCAATTCAATCGGTTTCCAAAGTATTATCCTTAGCACTCGCTTTTTCTTTCATTGGTGAAAAGATATGGGAAAGAGTAGGTGTGGAGCCTTCGGGTAATCCGTTCAATTCGCTCGTACAGCTCGAATACGAAAAAGGTATCCCGAGAAATCCTTTTATTAATGCAGGAGCTCTTGTAATTGCTGATGTGCTGATTTCTGAATTGAAAAACCCAAAACAGGACTTTTTGAATTTCATACGTGAGGTTTCCGGATATGATAACATTGATTTTAATCATAAAGTGGCCAACTCTGAAAAAGTAACAGGGTTCAGAAATGCAGCATTAGCCAACTTTCTGAAGTCTTTCGGGAATATTAAAAATGATGTGGAACTCGTTCTTGATTTTTATTTTTACCAATGTTCCATCGAAATGACCTGCAAAGAATTAGCACACTCGTTTTATTTCTTTGCTAACGAAGGAAAAACAAAATCAGGAAAGCAAATACTCAACAATAGCCAGGTCAAAAGACTTAATGCTATAATGCAAACTTGTGGGTTTTATGACGAATCTGGGGAGTTTACATACAAAGTAGGTTTACCCGGAAAGAGTGGAATAGGAGGAGGGATCGTGGCACTGTATCCTAAAAACTTTGTGGTAGCTTCTTGGTCACCTCGATTAAATGAAAAGGGAAATTCCGAACTGGGAATGTTCGCACTCGAACAATTAACCACCAAAACCGGAATGTCAATATTCTAAATAAAAAGAGCCACTGTAAAGTGGCTCTTTCATTATTGTTTTATTTGTTGTTTTCGATAACATAATCCAAAACTTTCTGAATCAAATGTACTCGGTCTTTTCCTTGTACATTGTGTTTGTGCATCGGATAAGGGAAGTAATCCACTTGCTTTTGTACTTCTACAAATTTCTTAACTAATGACAAGTTGTGTTGCTCTAACACTACATCGTCACTTGTTCCGTGAATCAATAATAATTTTCCTTTTAAGTCTTTCGCATAATTCAATACACAAGCTTCTTCATATCCTTTAGGGTTTTCTTCAGGTGTATCCATATAACGCTCTCCGTACATGATTTCATACCATTTCCAGTCAATCAC
>DATEDY010000114.1:0-5781 GCA_035281405.1 Flavobacterium sp. | reverse complement strand
GCATTATCTTGACGCAATAATGTTCTATACTCTGCTCTTGAGGTAAACATACGATACGGTTCTTCGGTACCCTTTGTAATCAAATCATCAATTAAAACTCCAATATAAGCCTCGTCACGTTTCAATGTAAATTCGTCACGTTCTTGAGATTTTAACGCTGCATTAATTCCTGCAATCAAACCTTGAGAAGCAGCTTCTTCATAACCCGTTGTTCCGTTAATCTGTCCTGCAAAATACAAACCATCTACTAATTTTGTTTCTAGTGTATGCTTCAATTGCGTAGGAGGGAAGTAATCATATTCAATTGCATACCCAGCACGAAAGAATTTTACATTTTCAAAACCTTCTACCGAACGTAATGCTTTGAACTGAACATCTTCGGGTAGGGAAGTGGAGAATCCATTTACATAGACTTCAACAGTATTCCATCCTTCCGGCTCAACAAACAATTGATGACGATCCTTATCTGCAAAACGATTGATTTTATCTTCAATCGATGGGCAATATCTTGGTCCTAAAGATTTAATTCTACCGTTGAACATTGGTGAACGCTCAAACCCTTCGCGCAATAAATCATGTACCAAGGGAGAAGTATACGTCATATGACAATTGCGTTGAACAGTTAAAGGTTTTGTAATATTCGAATATGAAAATTTCGCGGGATTAACATCACCCGGTTCGACACGCATTTTTGTATAATCAAGAGAACGTCCATCCACGCGAGGAGGTGTTCCCGTTTTCATCCTACCGGATTGAAAACCTAATTTAACTAAATCTTCAGTTATTCCATAAGAAGCACTTTCTCCTGCACGGCCTCCTCCAAACTGTTTGTCTCCAATATGGATCAATCCATTTAAAAAAGTACCATTCGTTAGGACAACTGTTTTAGCATAAATAGACAAACCAAGTCCTGTTTTTATACCAATAATTTTTCCGTTTTCAGCAATAATTCCAGAAGCCATTTCTTGGTAAAAATCCAAATTGGGAGTTTGCTCCAACATCAAACGCCATTCTTCTGCGAAGCGCATGCGATCGCTTTGCACACGAGGCGACCACATAGCCGGTCCTTTAGATTTGTTCAACATTTTAAATTGTATCGCAGTTTTATCAGAAACGATTCCCGAATAACCTCCAAGTGCATCTATCTCGCGAACAATTTGCCCTTTGGCAATTCCTCCCATAGCGGGGTTGCAAGACATTTGCGCAATGTTTTGCAAACTCATTGTAACCAACAACGTTTTACTTCCCAAGTTGGCAGCAGCAGCAGCAGCTTCACAACCTGCATGTCCTGCACCAACAACAATTACATCATACTTATCTAAAAACATTTTACTCTTTCTTTATTGTTTCACGTGAAACAAAATCAATTATTACAAACTTAAAATTTGTTTCACGTGAAACAAATTTTTTAAAAACCCTTCGAATTGTTTCACGTGAAACAATTCGATAAAGGAGATAGATTAATGTTTCACGTGAAACATTTTAATCTTTTCGTCTTCTTTTGAACGCATAAGTAAAGCGTCATTCTCTGATTTATCTTTATAACCGCAGTAATGTAACACGCCATGTATGATTACCCTTTTTAATTCTTCACTGAAAGACAAACCTAAATCATTAGCATTGTCTTGTACTCGTTCAATAGAAATAAAAATATCTCCGCTAATAACATTATCTTCCGTGTAATCAAAACTGATGATGTCTGTCAAATCATCGTGATCTAAATATTGCTGATTGATTTCTAAAAGATAGGTATCATCGCAAAAAATATAGGTAATTTCACCTATTGATTTACCTTCAGATTCTATAACTCTTTCTATCCATTCGGTAAATACGATTTCGTCCTCTAAACTAAAATCAGTTTCATAATTGTAATCAATCATTATCTTTAAAATATTCTTGTACTCGTTTATTAAATTGCGAGCGCAAAGGTAGTGTTTGTCTATTTAAAATTTCAATACTCTTTAAATATTCTTGTAATTTAAGAGGTAGGGCAGGAGCACTATTATTGAATTCTTTATTGTTCGTAGTTGCTTCTCTTTTGTTGTCCTGCTTTTGTTCTTGAACAGCTTGTTCCAATTTCAATAATTCGTATTTTAAATTCAAAGCCTTCTGGATAACATCTTGAGTAAAACCTTTATTAATTAGTTGACGCTCTATTTGCTTCATCTTGTCTAATGTTGCTTGTCCAGAACCCGATAAACCGTGTTTTTTTAATTCGTTTTCCAGAGCTTCACGCAGTTGTCTTTGTTCTTTCAAAATATCTAAAACAGCTTTCGCATCACCTTCACCATCATTACTTTCACCGTCGTTGCCTTTTCCGATTTTTCCTTGACCACCTTGTTGTCCATTTTGCTTACCACCGGGTTTTTCTCCTGGTTTGGCACCGGGTTGTTCACCGCCTTCTTTTTGTCCTTCCTGCATTTTTTTACCCAAACCTTCCTGTTTCTTTATTATATCCGGAAGTTGCATTCCGCTTCCTTGACCTTTACCTGGTTTTGGAGAACCTTGTCCAGAACCAGACATAGACATTTGCATATTATTCAATGCATCAGCTAAAAGGTTAGCTAAAGTATTTGCACTTGTTAAACTATACTGCTGACTTGCTGTTCCACGTCCTACTTGATACTCGGTAAAATAATCTATACTTTTGTCAATATTATAGTATACGTTACCAATTTCAGTCGTGATTTTTTCACCAATTTTAGGATTGCGTAATGACATAGCAAATAAACTATCATCTACATGTTTGAATTGAAACTTCAAATCCTGCTGCTCTTTCAAGTACTTAGTAAATGAAGAATTCCCTTTTGAAGTTTTAAAGTTGTTCATTAACTTCTCTTGTGAGAATGAAAACTCCAAGAGATTGTCTAAAATTTGGCGAAGCATTTTTACATCTTCCTCCATCTGTTCTTGCTCTCCACCTTGCATTTCCATTTCCATACTCTGTCCCATTTGTTGCATTTTTTTTGCAGCACTTTTTTGTTTAGGAGAAGCTTTAGCTGGAGCATTTTTCTTTAATTCATCCAAAGCATTTTTTAAATCATTATCAATACTCTGTTGCTTTTCTTTATCATTTGGTAAATCCAAAGGTGATTTTAATTCTTTATTCTCTTTCTGTAAATCCTCTAGCTCTTTCTGAATTTTGTCAAACTCGTTGTTGATTTTGTTTTGTTGTTCCTCAAGATTGCCTGATTTTTCATCAGATAACTTTTCTTGCTTATCAGATAATTCAATTAATTTCTCAGCTATTTTTTCAGCTTTCTTTTCTACATAATAACGTTTAGTCAATTCCACTAACTGCTCCAAACTTTTGGTTTGGTTCTTACTTTTTTGTTGGAACTTTTCAATTTTGTCCAAGAGATCTTCTTGCTCTAATTTGTTATTCAATTGCTTTAATTCGTCCAATAGCTTTTGATTTTTTTCTGAATCCTTATCAACTTTTTCAAGACGCTCTTTCAATAACTCTTTATCAGCATCATTCTTATTAGGATTAAACTTCTCTAAGTTTTCTTTCATTTTCTCAGAGAATTCTTTCATCATTTCCTCTTGTTGTTTTTGACGTTTGATGAAATCATTGATCTTTTGTTGGTCTTTATAATCCAACTCTTTTTTTTCCTTGTTAGTATTTTGTATTTTTTCCAACTCATTTAATTGCTTGTCTTGTGCCTTAAGCGCTTTCTCTAAACCGTGAATACTTTGGTTCTGGTTTTCTAAATACTGATCTTGTTTTTCACTTTCAGTTGATTCACGATGTGAAAACACCATTGATTTTGAACTCTTGTAATTATGAATAGCATCGTTATCAAAAACCTCAAAATAATATTCATAATTAACACCCTCATCAATAGGTAAATTGCTCGGGAAAGCAAACACGAATTGATCATAAATATCTTTTTTAATACCAATAGTTCCACGTTTAGCTGCTGATAAATTTTCTTTAGGATAATAAACTATGTTCAATTTAGATAAACCATAATCATCAGAAATCTGCCCTAAAACGTAGTTAGTTTTATTCTTCAGACTATCCGGAGCCATTTCAACTTTAATACTTGGATACTGATCTTTCACCACATTAATGGCGTAACTTAGTTTTTCATAATTTTTAACCGATTTATTCGAAGTAACTATTTGATATTCTGAATTTTGAAATACATTTCTAGATAAAAGGAATGTATTTTGCTCATTTTTAAAGGAAAACTGTTGCTTTCCATCGAACATGCTAACAAAATCAGTAGCCACTGTATTCATCTTCCAAGTGATATGTGTTCCTTCTGGAATAATGGCATTACCAGTGCCTTTAATCACTTCAGTCTTTTTGTTAAGATAGTTAGGGAAATTAAGTACCATCTCAAAATTAGCTATTGATGGTACAGTTTTCACTTTTAAATTGTAATCCACAGATACAACATCATTCGCTTCTATATGAAAAGGAATGTCGACAACGGGTTTTTCAAAAACATACTGAAACACGCCCGGTTGAATACTTTCCATAAAATAACTTTCATCTTTGATAAATATCATGGCCTTATCAGGAACAATATCACCAACTGTAGTAATTCTAAGAGTATAATCTTTATTCTGTTCAGTTATTAGATTGCCAGAAATATTGAAACTAAATGGGGCAGGAGGTGTATACTGATTTTGATAATGAATGACACGTGCCATGCTATCAGTAATGAAATTTTGTCGTCCGGAAATCAATAAAAATGCAATAATTAACAAAGGAATAATAGCAAGTGGTAAGTACTTTTTATTTTTCTTAAAATCAATTGCATTAGTAAATGGAATAGGTTGCAGCGAATTGGCTTTCTGTTCAATTGAAGCTAATAATAATTCAGATTGATTAGCGTCGTTGGATAATTGCAAAAAGTTTATCAACTTATCATTTACAGACGAGAAGTGATTGCCAATAATTTTGGAAGCATCTGTATAATCAATTCCTTTTTGAAGTTTAAACAATTTTAAAACCGGGAAAATAATAAATCGTCCCAACAAGAATAATTCAACCAAAACAAACATCCAAAAAAGGAATGTTCTTCCAGAGGGTTTCAACCAAAGAAAATACTCAATAAAACTGGTTGCCAGAAAGTAAAGCAATCCCAATCCTACGAAGAAAATTGTTCCACGTAGTAGTTCATTGGTATAAAATTTCTTGATGAAATCTTCCAATTTTAAAAATATGGTCTCCTTAGTGTTCACAACTTCAGTCATTTGTTAATAACCTATAAAATTAAGAAAATTCCCCATACAAAATGGTATTTTATAACTGCGTTAAGAAAAATCCGGAATTAAGCAATTCACTTTAAAGAATTTTATAATAGTGTATCTTTGTGGATCAAAAACTAAAAAAATGTCAAAGCCAGTTAGAGTGCGATTTGCACCGAGTCCTACAGGACCATTACATATAGGCGGCGTACGAACCGCATTATTCAATTATTTATTTGCCAAAAAACATAATGGTGTATTTTACCTTAGAGTAGAAGATACTGATCAAACTCGTTTTGTTCCTGGTGCCGAAGCCTATATTATGGAAGCTTTGGAATGGTTGGGAATTGCACCTGATGAAACTGTAGGAAAAAATGAAAAGTTTGGACCGTATCGTCAAAGTGACAGAAAAGAAATTTACAAACAATATGCTGATCAACTAATAGCAACAGGTTGGGCTTATTATGCTTTTGACAGTTCTGAAAAATTAGACGAATTACGTAAAACTGCAGAAGCTGAAGGCAAAACATTTATATACAATCATTCCGTACGTGAAACTTTAGATAATTCATTAAC
>DATEDY010000113.1:0-9669 GCA_035281405.1 Flavobacterium sp. | reverse complement strand
AAAAAACACCCAAACCAAACCGATGTTGCCATCAGCTTGGCAGGGTGCACCCATGCAGGTTTGTGTTACTTAAAACTTCTGCATAAAATCATAAATGTACCAGTAGTTCTGACCTGTTGTGGTAGTGTTCAGTAAGAACGTTGGGTTAGGCAGTATACATGGTGTTACATTTATGTTGTTGGAGATAATACCCATAGAGCTTCCCACTGTCCAGCGTTTGCCACAGCAGGCATCAAAATGGAATCCTAATTCTTTCATAGTCCAAGGAGCACTTAGGTTTTTATACGAATATTTCGCAACATAAGGTCCGCCGGCAGTGTTGTATTCAAAAATATCCCCAAAGGTTGGATTACAAATCACATTCGTGTTTCCGGAAATAGCGTGGAATTTATTTCCCACCACGGTCAATCCGTTGTACTGAGCAGTTGGCCCTGCAGGAGCAAATGCAACACATGCACCTCCCGGAACAGATACTCTCATCAATTGTGACGTTCCTTCCCTTACGGCTACAAACAATCCGGTGTTGCCGTAATTTTCGATATCCTGTAACGGAACCGTTGTGGTAGCCACTACGCTGGCATTACCTGTAGAAATTTGAACTCGCAATAATTTCCCCGGAAAATTGGAGTTGATACCCGTTACAGCCCATGCAAAATCAGGAACACCCGGCATGTCACATAATCCCGTTACCGAACGTACTGGTACGCCACCGACTTTGATCAGTGATACAAAACTGTAGCCTGTTGGACTGGCACACAAATCCACTTTAAAAATAGTGGACATAAAACCCGCAGGAACAGGCGAACCGCTCGAACCTGACAGTACCAAAGCATACACCGGAGAGCAAGGTGCTAAGGCTTGGGTGGTAACTTTTTGGCTTTTTGGATTGCTGTCCCCTTCCTCTTGGAGGTCGGTTTTCTCACAGGAAACCATCGTTGCCGCCATAAAAATGGCACTGGCAGCCAATGCAAAATACTTTTTCATAACATATTGTTTTTTAGGTTGTTATTAGATTACTAAAGATAGTATGCTTTTTCTTACAAGTGGTGAGGGAAAACCTCCAATTTTGATAAGGGAAAACCGTAATTTTTTCTAATATTCTAATTCCCAACAACAAACCATAAACAATAAACCATGAACAACTAGCCATAAATTTTCCGACCTTTACACTATAAAATTCCAGTCCATGACAACTAAAATGACAATCGCCATTTGGTCGGATATGATGTGTCCGTTTTGTTTTATCGGAAAGAAGAACCTTGATGTGGCTCTTGCGCAGTTTCCGGACCGCGACAATATTACCATAGAGTGGCACAGCTACCAGTTGGCCCCTGATTTTTATCCCAAAGCGGGTAAGAATGCTCATGAAGTACTGGCAGAATACAAAGGCGTATCAATAGAAGAAGCCCAACAAATGAATGCGTATGTGACCCAAGTGGCAGCGCGTTCTGGGATTACCTTTGATATGGACCGTATGCAATGGGCCAATACGTTTGCGGCACATCGGTTATTGCAATTCGCCAAGCAGTACCAACTCGGTGCTCAGTTAGAACAACGATTGTTTGAAGCGGTATTTTGCAACGGTGAAGACGTTGGTTCCCTATCAAAACTTGAAGCGATAGCCGCAGAAATTGGTCTACCTACCAAAGAAACACATGCTGTATTAAACAGTACTGCCTATACCGAAGAAGTGCGACAAGACATCAGACAATCGCATTCGATGGGATTGCGTGGGGTTCCTTTCTTTCTGATTGATAACAAAATGACGTTCAGCGGTGCGGTAAAACCCGTGGATTTCCTTCAGGTGATTACCGAAAGTTTTACCAACTGGAAAGCGGAAAATCCACAGTCAATTTCTTTCGATGGCGAATCGTGCAGTATTGATGGAATTTGTGAATAATACAATGCCTCTTCTATTATGACCGAACGTTATTCCATTGTCCTCCATCCTTCTCCGGAAGTCATCAGTATTGTACAGCAGATGAAAGAAAAACTGGCTGCTGCAATCGGCTGGTACAACAGTAAAAATTCGCTGGCGCACATCACTTTGAATGAATTTGAAGTCGCTGCAACCGAATTGGCCAACATCCAAAAACAGCTCAATACCATTTGCCGCTATCTTACTGCTGTTCCAACCTGTTTTGATGCGTTTGACACCTTCCCTAACGGTGCCTTTTTCTTAGCACCCGATGCTTCCTGCAAAGAGGAACTGAAAGCCATCATGAAACAGTTTCACCAAAATTTTAAATACGCGTCGGCAATCAAAAGCAGTGAGCCGCATATTTCAATCGGACGCCGACTAACTCCGGAGCAAATTACTAAAGCGCATGCCCTTCTGGGTACACCGAATATCGTTTTTCTATGTGACCGCATAGCATTGCGCCGCTTCAACCCGCAACGGAAGCAGTTTGACATTGTGGAGGAATTTGTATTTGGTGGTGAAGTAAAAGAAGACGTTCAGGGTACATTGTTTTAAAAAGTTCTCGATACAATTTTACTTTCGCTCTGCTACAGTAAAATCACTCGAACTAACGAAGAACTTCATCCCAACGTCACCTCGAGTGTTTTTATGTAGTGCAACGGAATAAAAATGTATCGAGAGGCATTCCTTCAATTCAAAAAGTTCACGATACAATTTTACTTTCGCATTTATTCAGTCACAGTATCCATATTGTCTGTGTATTGCGCTTTATCATTTGGCGAAAGAGTGTCTGCTACTCTTTTTTCTTCAGGTGTGACCACAGTATCTCCATACGATTCATTCGTTTTGTTCTTATGACATGAAACCATTAAAGTACTGCTTAACAGTAAAACAGTCGCTATCCTATTAAAGTGTGTTGTTTTCATCATTCATTCTATTTAAAGGTTATTGCCTACAATTCCATACGTGCTATGAGCAACGGAATAAAGCTTCACAGAAAATTACCGTAAAATCAAGGGGAAGAAGGTGTTTCTTTTTCTCTCACAGCGTTCACCGTATCTAAGTATTGGCCTTCACCCCGAAGTAATGTATCCCTTTCATTGGTGATTCCTTCGTTAGTAAAGGTTTTGTCTGTATGGATGCTTTCGTTGCTCACTTCACTTTCAGTGTTGTCTTTGCAGGAAAACATCAGTGCTGTCCATACTAACAAGACAGTCACCTGTTGTATAGGTGTTTTCATAAATTGACTATAAAATTAAACTATAAAATTACGCCAGGCTACACCCAATGGATTTACACTATTTCCTGTATTTTTTATATAGTTCTATTTAGAGTGATTGATTTCTTATACTGACCATATACTTTGAAATTTAAAAAAAAATGACCCGTCACGCAACCTTTCGATTTTTTGATGACTATTGAATAACTATAAACCGTAAAGTCATGAAAATAACGAATCATAAATACATCCCAAAAACCTTTTCGGCGCTTCGAAGTCTAGCATTTTTACTGCTATTGTCACTAATGGGCGGATTATTGTTCAGTTGTCAGGTGGAGCCTTATGAGGCCGGAATTTCAGGAGGTGAACCCATTACAAAAGAGTCGCCATTGTTTGAACTCCTATCGCAAGTAACCACCGATAGTGATGATCCGCTGGACGAAATTACCTGTATCGACTTCATCTACCCGTTCAAAGTTTTGGTATACAATTCGAATCGTCAAATTATTGGCGAAAAGGTTTTAACCGGTGATGATGCTTTCAGTGCTTTTTTAGGAGGTTTACCCGATAATCAAAACATTAGCATCAGCTATCCGATAGAAACTACTTTAGAAGATGGTTCGATCTTTAGTGTGAACAATAATGACGAATTGAAAGTGGCTATTGAAAGTTGCTCCCGTGAAGATATTATACAATACTATACCAGTTTGTTCGGAGGTTGTGAAGGACCTACGAAATGTGCCTGGATTGTGCCTTACACCCAGCACGGTGATAACCAATATGCCGGTGGTGTTTTTGAAACCAATAATGACGGTACACTTCGTTTTACGTATAATCACCAAAGGTATTTAGGTACCTGGACATTGTTGTATGTGAATGATCAACTGCATATTAACATTAACCTTGAAGGAACATCGAATGTGGCTGCTTACTGGAATATTGACCGCAATGTGGGCATCAGCAATGACTTTCTGGTGATTTTCAATGAACCTAAAAATATTGTCCTCTCACAGGTTTGCGAAACGAAAACACCCTATGCCATTGGCGACGCCGGGCCCGCCGGAGGAACCGTATTTTATGACAAGGGTTTTTACAGCAACGGTTGGAGATATATAGAAGCCGCAGCAAGTGATTTGTCCTTTTTTGAATGGGGCTGCAGCACAACCTCTATACCGAATACCAGTAATACGGCCATTGGAGAAGGTTTTCAAAACAGTATAGCGATTGTGAATTTCCATGATAGTTTAATCGATTATTATAATACTCCTGCGGTTTGCAATCCGTTGAATAATGGTACTGTAGCAGCTAAAGAAGCGCTATACCATGCTTCTTCCACTGGATATAAGGATTGGTTTTTACCGTCGGTAGATGAATTGAATGCTTTGTACACCAATTTACACCAGCAACAGTTGGGCAACTTAAGCAATTCGGTATACTGGAGTGCAACAGAATCCGATTTGAGTAATGCAGTTGTAATCGACTTTGCCACAGGCACTACGGCTACGAGTCCGAAAATACCTACGGTAAATAACATAAAAACCAGAGTAATACGCTATTTTTAACCGATTATTGTGCTACCGCATTTAGGTCAGGTGACACCAATCGAAATCCTCATTCATTTTGAGTTTAGAAAAACTAATTAAAAATTGCATCAAGCAAAACAGGAAAGCACAGGAAGAGCTCTATCATTTGTATAAGAGGCCTCTTTTTGTGCTGAGCCTGAAATACTGCAGTAACGAAGCGGAAGCCGAGGACAATCTGCACAATGCCTTTATTGACATTTTCACAGGAATCCGAAAATTTGAAAATAAAGGTTCTTTTGAAGGCTGGATGAAACGAATTGTCATTAATAAAGCCATTAGTAGTTACCGGAAGAGTTTTTTACTTGTCCCAATTAAGGATGAATATACACAGGACACAACGGTAACAGTGGATGATTTTGATATTTCGGCCGATTGCATTTTACAATTGGTACAGGAATTACCCAATCAGTACCGACTCGTTTTCAGTTTGTATGAATTGGACGATTATTCCCATAAGGAGATTGCAGCAATGCTGTCGATAACCGAAAGCACTTCAAAATCGAATCTCCACAGGGCAAAACAGATTTTAAAAGAAAAGATTAAGGAACAAATTACTTCCCCTACTTATACCAAGCAGCATGGAAACTAAAAGAGATATTGGCAGCGCATTCAAAGACAAACTAAAAGAGTTGGATAAAAGTCCGAGCGATGCATTATGGGCCAAAATAGAGACCGACTTAAACGCTAAAAAAAGACGTAAACCTTTCTTATGGTTATTCCCGTTAGTACTGGTTTTAGGTCTATCATCAGGCACTTTGTATTATTTTTTACCGGCAATTTCAGGGAATGAAAAGGCAGGTGAAACGATCAAGAACATTGAATACAAAAATGTTGAAAACCAAAGCCATCAAGGTAATGGTAATTCAATTGGTGACAAGGACCAAAACAGTGATAACATCGTCAATGGTAATCCAAATAATGATGGCAATCCTATTGTGCTAACTCCTGAAAATGAAACCGATGGTGAAATCATAATGGAAAATGACGGCATTGCGGAAAGTACTGCAAACAAGGTTACACCAGATCAGGAAAATCCGAAACTAAAAGTCAAACAGCAATCAGGAACGGCAAACAAGACCGGTAATTTGAGCTCCGGAATTGCTGCTAATCCGAATGCGAAGAATACTTCCGATAAAACTCTCTATACCCGGGAAGCTACCAAAGTAACGGTTACTGCTAAAAGACTGGTGAAATCTACTCCGGAGTATGACGAATACGAAGTGGTGAAGAAATACAGCTATGTGGTAAAGAAGAAAAAAGTAAAAACACCCACAAAAGTGAAACCATCGGTAGTAATTGCATCGTCGACAAAAAATAAAAACCAAACAACTCATCCGCAACCGAAGGTTAGAAGTACGGGCAAAAAAAAAACTTCTCTGAAAAATAAAACACCTAAATCAGAACAATCAGAAAATGACAATCAGAAAAAAAGTGGCACAATTTCATCAGAGGAATTAGACGAGTCTTCCCATCGTTCAACTAATGAACAAGAGACGACTGCTGTTATTGCCAATACCATGGAAAATAACAAAGTGACTGAAGCAGCAACTGAAGTGGATAGTGTAAAAACAGCTCCTATTCCTGAAAAAAAGAAAGTGAAAAAAGTTACTGCCGATGCCAACATCCAAAAAAAGGATTCCGTTCCACCGGTTAAAGTAAATCCGATTGCGCTATTTGGTTATGTGTCGCCAACGCTTTCGTTTGCAAAAGGTAAAAATTCTCCGCTGGATACCCGACTGAACAACAATTCGAGATCTTCAGAGATACAATGGAGTTATGGAGCGTATTTATGTTATATGCCAGATGCCCGATTGAGCTCAAGAATTGGTGTGGGTATCACCAATTTGAATTTTAAAACCGAAAATGTTCCCGTAAATACTACCAATTATACGAACATTGCTTATGCCGATGGTGTCTCAAATGCGGTGATTTACAATGAATCAAATCAATCGGAAACCATGACGCTCCTTCAGGATATTTCTTATACAGAAGTTCCTTTGGAAGCAAAATACCGAGTGTTGGACCGAAAAATAGGCATCAATGCCATAGGCGGAATCAGCATCTTATTTTTAAGTAAGAATAAGGTATCGGCGGTTACAGCTAATGGAAAACAATTTGAAGTTGGTAAAACAAAAGGACTAATGGACAGTACCTTCGGAATCAATTTTGGCTTCGGATTCGATTATAAAATTAACCGATTAATGAAGCTTAATGTAGAACCGATGATTAAATACAATCTTAAAGGTTATGATAGTACATCCAACAGCAGCTTCTTTTCTGCTAATATACTAACCGGATTGCAATTGGCTTTTTAGAAAAATATTGTTGACTTTTGACCCAATCATCAAAACCATTCCCCATCCACATAGTACCATCTGCCTTCTTCTTTTTGGAAGGTAGATTTCTCGTGGTGAATGTGTGCTTTTAAGCTGCTGTCGAGGTAGTAGGCTTTGAATTCCACTTTCTTTTCGGAACTGTGTAGGATTTCCAGCTTCACCCAATGGTTTTCAATCGCAAAACTCAGAATGTCCTCTCTATGATGGGATTTTCTGGTGGAGCTATGTGTTGTGGCAATCAGATAATCAGCATTGTGGATGCAATATGCCGAGTAGCGCGAACGCATTAAGGCTTCGGCAGTCTTTGGGAGGTTTTTACCCAGAATGTACGGTTCACAGCAAGCCGAAAATTCGTTTCCGGAACCACAATAACATTTATTGGCCATTTTTCTGTTCTAATTGATCTAACAAAATCCGGTACCGACTCAGTTCTATCAAGTCTTCGTCGTTATCAGCATAATCGGTAAGTTCTTCAAGTAATTCCCTGGCTTCATCCAAGCGCAAGGCAGTTTCCTTCTTCTCTTTGGTGACTAAGCTGTCAATTACTTTTTGTACTCTTATTTTCAGTTCAGTGAAATTAATCTGCATGCTGTTGATTTTGGTTCAAAGTTACTACAATATCTTTTATAATGTATTTTCACATAAAAACACATAAACCACTCAAAAACAATGCTTTATTTAAAAAATATATTCCTGTTTTATAATTAATTCAGTAACTTTGAGTCAATAATCAAAGAAAATTATTTTTATTACTGTGACCTAAAGGTGATACTTTGGTTAAACAATAAAGTGTAGGGATAGCCAATCAAAATGTTCTTCTTTGATTATTTACAATGCAAAATTTGGCTATCCCTATCTAATTTTCCCCTTTCAGCAAATGAATACTTACCGTAGCGTAATCCGTGTGTGGAAATCGTTGGAAATAGCGTTGTTCCGAATGCAGTCCGGCCAGTTGCGCCACTTTTACAAAAGCATCAATTTCAAGTATGTACTGATCTGATAATCCATGAGTGACATCGTAAGCGGTTGCTGGTGTCTTTCCAATATGTTCAGCTGTCATTTTAGTGTCTACGGTATGTAACTCGATTAAAAGCAAACCAAAACGTTTGACATACGGAGACCATTTTTGGAAATGTTCGTATAAATTGGCTTCCACTTCGTTATTGGAAAGTCTTGCGCCGCGATAAGCAAAAGCTCCGGTGGACTGACTTTCAATTCCGTGTAGGTTTTCCGGTGTTGACCAGATGCGGTTATGATCTAAGAAGGTTCTCACGTTAAGCAAATCTTTCAAATCAATTTTATAATTATCGGCTAAATCCTGAGCCAGCAAGTCGGGATTACCTATATCACCCCAAACCACTTTCGCCCAAATATCGGCCTTGATTAAATTGGCTCGTGTTACTTTCAATGCCACCTGATTGTAATCGGCGCCAACTAAAAACAACGGATGCTCTTCCAGCATTTTACCGCGTACCGTTTGTCTTTCAATCACATCAAAAATATGATGCAGAAAAGCGCCGTTTCCGCAACCCATATCCAGTATTCCTTTGGGTTGTTCCGCTATGGGTTTATTGAACAATTCAATAATAATTTCGTCAATCACTTTAAAATAGGTACTGTGCGCTCCTCCGCTTCCCCACACATTCATTTCCCGGTTTACATGAATTTCGGCTTCATTGACAGCAATATCTCTCATCGCGTTCGGGTTGCCAAAAAGGAGCGCTTCGATATTCTTCAACATGGGAAGATACGAAACCGTAACGCCGTAAGCTGATGCGCGTTTGGCAAAGAACAAACCTTCATCGGTAAACTGGTACTTCCCGTTTCTCTCGGTAAACCAGCCTAAAGCAGTAAAGAAATCCAGCATTTGTGTGAATGCTTCAGGCTCTTTGTGAAACTCGTCGGCACTGAAAGAGGTTTCCATAAAATATTTGTGAAACATTCCTGTCATTCCCAAATTTACAATCAGCGGAGCGGCCAAATACCCTTCAATATGTTTCAGTATCTGGTACTGTATCCTGCTTTTCACCGCGTCACTTTCGGAAACCAATCGGCTCTGATTGTTATATTTTTCAAAAACAGGCTGTAATAAATTTATTGATGCTGTCGTGATGGTATTGGCTGTAAAAACGTCTGTATTGAAAAGCAATCGGCTGATATCATCATATAAATAAAACTGGGAAAATGCATAATCACTATACTCATTTACGGCAACGGTGACCTCATTGGTTACATTATCCACTTTGTATTTTAGAAATCCTTGTGAAGCCAAAGCTCTCAGCGCCACGTTGAGATATCCCTCATTTGCTTTAAATGTTTCAGTGATTGAGGC
Organism: Flavobacterium sp.; assembly: GCA_035281405.1. Taxonomy (GTDB): domain Bacteria; phylum Bacteroidota; class Bacteroidia; order Flavobacteriales; family Flavobacteriaceae; genus Flavobacterium. Next base: position 278 of record DATEDY010000113.1, on the reverse strand, counting down.
AAGCGAGACTTCCTTAACCTTCAATAGATGTTTCAGTATTTCTTTTTTGTTTAAAATAGCGGCAATCGGAACCATCACTATTCCGTCTAAGTGCCTGAAAATGGCTTCTCTACCTGTTGTATTTATCATGTTTTTTTGTCTGTTTACTCAAATATAGGATTTTAACGAAACAATAACAAGCTAAGCCAATTTCAGAATAGTATATTTGTATGACTATTTATCCGAATCATGAAAGCAACCATTAAAAAACTGTTTCCTAATTTTAGTCCGCAACTCAT
>DATEDY010000112.1:0-3624 GCA_035281405.1 Flavobacterium sp. | reverse complement strand
CCAACTGACCAACCGTCAAAAATGATGTGGTGAAAAACGAAAAGAAGCTTATGATCTTCCTGTTCAGACTGAATTAAAGTCGATTTGAACAATGGTCCGTTTTCTAAATCAAATCTGGTTGTTTTAGCCTCTTCCTTCTTTAATTCTACTGATGATGCATCGGTTTCTGATTCAAGTACAAAAAAATCATTAATGTTGATGGCATTAACATCCTTGATTTTTTGTTGGATTACACCATTTTCGTCAACGAAGAAGGATGATCGTAAAGAAGCATGTTTCTTAATCAATTCAATCAATGTCTCCTTGAAAATAGTAATATCTATTGCACCTTTTAGAATGTATGTTAAATCAACATTGTAAAAAGACCCGTCAAATTGTGACTCAACCCACATTCTTTTTTGTGAATTGGATGCCTCAAACATGTCGATTGTCAGTTGATTAACCGATTTAATATCCGCTGATTTATTATCTTTCTTACTGACTTCATCTTTTACCAGCGCAATAATATCGTTGATTTCGTAGCAATTAAACAAGTCATCAAAAATTATCGCTATCCCGAATATTTCATTTATCCGGTTGATGAATTGAATACCCACAATTGAATTTCCACCCAATTCAAAAAAATCATCCGTAAGTTTTATATCATGATTTTGTAAAACTTCCTTCAGAATATCCATAACAATTTCCTCTTCGCTCTGATTTTTGGATATAATTCTCGTTTCCGGATTTGTTACTTTACTCTCTTCTATGGTTTGAAAAAACAAAGGATTTTTTATTTCATTCCAGCACGATATTTTCTCAAAAGGGTATGTTGGCGAATCCACTTTTCTGTAAATTCCGTTTTCATAAAATTTATTCCAATCAAATGTCAAGCCGTTATTATATAAAGTACTCCATAATGAGTTCCAATTTTTGTCTGACATGATTTTTAACAAATCAATACTTGGAATTTGCTCATTTTTTAATGTTTCATGAATAGTATCCATCAAATAACCGTTACTCCCAACTATCACTAATAATGTGCTGTTTTCGTTACAGTTTTTGGCTAATAATCTTAGTCGTTCAAAATCTAACTCGGGCTTTTCATCAAAACTTAAATCACTTGGAATAGTAGTGTTTCCATCTATAATTGCTTTAGAAACTTTTGATATACTTCCGTTACAAATTAATTGATTGATATTAAATCCTTTTTCCGAAAGGTATTTGAATAAGGAAGTCTGAAAAGCTAAAGTTTGTAAGACATCTGAATTTAATTGGTTAGCATCAATTTTTTTCTTTTGGTTCTGAAAAATTGAATTGAATGCGCCACAACTCAAAAGGCTATCAATATTCTGAAGATCATCAGAAAGATACAATAAAGCTACTTTAGTATATTTTGCCGTATTTAAATTTTCACATTTCTGCTTTTGATCTAAAAGCGATTCCTTTATTTGATCAATATTATCACCACACACTGCCAGACGGTACTTATAGTCGGATCTACCATTGTTTAAAGTATATGATAAGTTCTCAATTTCAGTAGTTTCTGAAATAAAATTGTATATATTATCAATATATTGTTTTAATGCTTTTTTACTTTTGGCTGATATTTTAAACCAGTTATTATCACTATTCGCCTTTGAATATTGTTCACCTTTTGACACAAACTCTTCAAGAATTACGTGTGCATTTGTTCCGCTTAGTCCAAACGAACTAACTCCGGCTCTTCTAGGCTTATCACTTAACCAACTACTGCCTTCTCTTTGCAAAACAATATTTTCATCTTCCTCTATAAACCTATTTGTATTAGAGAAGTTTGCCAAAGGAAAAAATTCTTTTTCTTTAAGTACGGCAACTACCTTAATCAAACCAAACAATCCCGCCATGTTATCCAAATGGCCAATATTCGGTTTTAAAGTCCCTAATCGAACAGAATAAGATTCGGTTTGAGATGAAAATGCGTCTTTTATTCCTTTGTATTCAATTGGATCTCCCAATTTAGTACCAGTTCCATGAGTTTCGATGTATCCAACCGATGAAATAGGAATATTACCATTTTTATAAGCATTCAGGATTACCTCTTTCTGTGCAACAGGACTGGGTGCAGTTACACTAGAGGATCTATTCCCGTCGTTATTAATTGCCGAACCTTTTATAACAGCCAAAACATTGTCATTATCACTTATTGCCAGATCCAATGGTTTTAAAATCAGAGCTGCCACACCTTCACCTCCGGCTGTTCCTGAAGCAAGGTCGTCAAAGGCTCTACAAATTCCATCACTGGACATTATGGGGTCATTCTCAAGACTATTCGCTTCACTGAATAGAAACCTTATGTGTGAACCAGCTACAATGGCCTTTTCAACTTCTCCTCTTTTTAAGTATTGAACTGCCTCGTGCACAGCAACTAAAGATGAAGAGCATGCTGTATCAATGTTCATCACGGGGCCTCTTATATTCAAAATATTGGCAATTCTTCCACCACCAATTGAAGGTAATCCGCTAACAAAATCCATTCCTTTATTTTCAGACTGGTAAAGTACATTATAAGCATTTGCGGGAAACGAAGTAAACAATCCTGTCGATTGAAAAGTTTTCTCTTCCAGGCTGTATCCACTATTTTCTACGGCTTCACATACACTTTCTAAAATCATCCTGTGGCTCGGATCAATAGCATTTGCTTCCGCTTTAGACAAATTAAAAAATTCATGATCAAAAAAATCAACCCTGTCTAAAAAACCATAAGGATGAAATGCCTCTTTTTTTAAAATCTTTGAATGTATAATTCTCTCTTCTGTTGGTTGAATTGTACTAACACCACTATTTCTTAAAAGCTCGATATATTGCTGTAACGTTTTTATATTGGCGCATTTTAAGCTCAACCCAATTATTGCGATATCCATATTTCCTTTTTTATATTTCGAAAAATTTCATTTCTTCTTGTTCTACTTCTAAAATTTCCTGTTCAGAATTTCTATAGACATAATTTGCTATGTCTTTTATACAATTAAATTCAAACAAATCCGGAACAGTCAATATTCTTGGCCACAACAATTCTATTCTATGATGTAACTTGATGATTTGAAGAGAAGTTCCACCTAATTCAAAGAAATTATCAGTAATTCCAACTTTATCAATGTTTAAAATATCCTGCCATATTTCAGCCAATTTTTGCTCAACTTCATTAGTTGGCGCCTCATATTCTCTTCTAATCAGGTCGTTTTCAACTATACTTGGCAATGCCTTTCTGTTAACCTTTCCATTAGAAGTTAATGGCAGTTCATCTACTACCACATAAAAACCAGGAATCATGTATTCCGGCAATTTCTTTTGAAGGAAAGCTCTCAAATCCGATTTATCGACTTCGGAAGCTGATACCAGATAAGCGACCAATACTTTCTCAGAATTCACTTCTTTGGCATCTACTACTACCTGCTTCAAGGTTTCTGAATACTGTAGAATGGCATTCTCTATATCGCCGAGTTCGATTCGGTAGCCTCTTACTTTCACCTGGAAATCATTTCTGCCTAAAAATTCAATTTCACCTTTGGTGTTCCATTTACCTACATCGCCTGTTTCATATAGTAAACTGTTGTCACTGAATGGATTTTTAATAAATCGCTCTTGGCTTAAAGATTCATTTTT
>DATEDY010000111.1:0-3100 GCA_035281405.1 Flavobacterium sp. | reverse complement strand
ACCGACGAAGTAATCACTTCCCTAGGAATTGGAGAAGCTTTAGTGACTGCCCTAAATGAAAAAGGAATCCCAACTCCTTTGGTTGCTTGCATGATGCGTGCGCCTGAGAGTCGGATGGACATACTAACAGAAAGCGAAATTGCGAAAATTAATTCCGATTCCAGATTAGTCGAAAAATACCAAGAGGAAATTGATCGGGAGAGTGCTTATGAAATTCTGAATAAAAAAATTGAGGAAATCTCTGAAGAGGTTGCCGAAAAAGAAGAAGAAAAACGCGCGAGCAAAGAACCCGGAATGGGAGAAGTTATTGGCAAATCAGTAGTAAAAGTAGTAACAAGCGCCAGTTTTATCCGCGGAGCGTTTAATGTATTAATGAAAGTGTTGAAGAAATAAAATGAAAGCATACTTGACTATTGGCCTTTTAGTTTTATCAAACATATTCATGACACTGGCTTGGTACGGTCATTTAAAATTTAAAGAACTAAAATGGTTTGAGAATGCCGGATTAATTACCATCATTTTAATCAGTTGGGGATTGGCGCTATTCGAATATTGTTTTCAGGTTCCGGCAAACAAGATAGGATTTCAAGGGAATGGCGGACCGTTTTCTTTACTGGAACTGAAAGTCATACAGGAAGTGATCACATTAATAATTTTTGTGATTTTTTCTTTATTATTTTTCAAAAACGAAAGCCTCCGATGGAATCATTTTGTAGGCATGTGTTTTTTAGTATTGGCAGTGTATTTCATCTTCAAAAAGTAATCCTATGAAAAATGTTTTAATTCTAAGTTTGGCTTTTTTCTTCTTCAGTTGTAACCAAAAAATCAATACTGAAGCGGTTAAAGACGAAATTGTAAAAACTGAAAAAGCATTTAATGATTATGCTTCAACAAAGGGAATTGTAGCAGCTTTTTATGAATTTGCAGCAGAAGACGCAGTCATAAAAAGAGAAAACGACACCTTGATTAAAGGGAAAGACGCCATTAAAAATTATTACAGTAATCCAAAGTATTTCAAAGCCAGTGTGACTTGGAAACCTGATTTTGTTAACACTTCAGAAGACGGTACTATCGCTTACACTTTCGGCAAATACATTTGGACTGCCACTGATTCCGTTGGAAATAAAAAAGAATTCAAAGGTGTCTTTCATACCGTTTGGAAAAAACAAGCCGACGGAAGCTGGAAATATGTTTGGGACTAAAATTTTACAAGAATGAAAAAATATTTTATACAAAAATCACCATTTGTTGTACCCACAACTGATGGCAAATTAATCGAAGAACATCATGGCTTAGCCACTACCAACAATAGTGAAATATCCATTGCTCACATGGTGGCGCCTCCAGGATGGAGCGAACCTTTCCAAACTCCTGAATTTGATGAATACACCTACATCATTTCAGGAAAAAAGCAATTTATCATCGAGGAAGATATTGTGATTTTGGAAGCTGGCCAATCCATCAAAATTGAAAAGAACACACGTGTCCAATATTCTAATCCGTTTGATCAACCCTGCGAATACATCGCTATTTGCAAACCGGCTTTTTCCATGGATTTAGTAAACAGAGAAGATTCTTAAAAAAACAAACTCCAAATTTCAGTATCGAGATTTGGAGTTTGTTTTTATTTCTCATTTAGCAATTGTATGATTTTTTCTTCTACTTCTAGGCTGTCCCAGATATTATCGATATCCGTCAATGCCATTACTTGTTCCATGATTTTGTTTTGAAATTCTCCAATCGCTAATGCTTCAGCATAAGGTTGTGTACTAAAAGTAACACGACTGTATAATGGAAGCCATTTATCTGGATGTTTATCTGAAAAGTTTTTTTCAATTTTCTTCTGTAGCAAAAACTTAGAATCAGCAGTTTTAGTGCTCATTTCAATAAAATTCCTCAGCGATAACTCCGCAATTGCATCAGTATTAGGTTTTCTTGATTTTTCATACTCGTTGAAAACAGCGCTCCAGTCGTCTCCGTATTCAGCAATCATTTGCATCAGTATAGTAATATCTTCGAAACCAACATTCATTCCATGTCCGTAAAAAGGAACAATAGCGTGAGCTGCATCACCAATCAGCGCCACTTTATCTTCAAAAGTCCAAGGATAACATTTCATCATCACCAAGTAGCTCGTCGGATTCTTAAAAAAATCCTCTACTAAGTCTGGAATTACATCAGCAGTATCCGGAAAAAATTCAGCAAAGAACTTTACTAATTTTGCTTCGTCATTTAATTCACTGAAAGAATTTTCGCCTTCAAAAGGCATGAAAAGCGTACAAGTAAAACTTCCGTCCAGATTAGCCAAAGCCATCAGCATAAAGTTACCTCTGGGCCAAATATGCAAAGAATTTTTATCAATTTTATGTGTCTTGTCAGGATTGGCGGGTATGTGTAATTCTTTATAACCTATTTTCATGAATTCTTGAGAATAGTCAAACATACTCTGACGTTGCATACGATGTCTGATTCGGGAGAAAGCACCATCGGCACCAAAAACCTTATCGTATTTCAACTCGGTCCACTCCCCTCTTTCCGAATCACCTATATGCAAGGTGGCATCGGCTAAGGTCACATCCCAAATTTTATGTTCAAATTTAAATTCAACACCGGCAGCTTCAGCCAAATCAATCATTCTTCTGTTCAATACGCCTCGAGACAGTGAAAAAATTGCTTCGCCTTCCTTACCATAATATTGATAATTCAATTGTCCGTCCTGTAGATGAATAGCACGTTTATCAACCGGTATTCCAATTTTTCGGATTTCCTCTTCCAAACCAATATCTTCCAATGCTTTCCAACCCCTATTAGACATTACCAAATTAATGGAACGTCCAGAGAATTCAACAGTTCTGATATCGGGGCTGCGATCGAACACGTGAACAGTGTGACCTTTCTTTTTTAAATAGATTGCCAATAAGGTTCCAACCAATCCGGAACCTACAACAGCAATTTTCTGAGGACTTTGCATTGGATTTTATTAAAGCGGTTTTGCAAATTTATAGTTTCACATTGAATACACGAATGATTTTAGTCATTATTTTGGATGAAAAACCAATTTAGTTGAAGATGTTTCAATTTCTTTTTTATTCATCTTCAT
>DATEDY010000110.1:0-13701 GCA_035281405.1 Flavobacterium sp. | reverse complement strand
ATTTTTAAATATAAATCCCTAACAACGGAATCATTATTTTTAGATTTCAATATCTCTACTATTGAATCTAAATATTTCTCTTTTTTATTATCTGGTAAAACATCAATTTGACTTTTATCAAACAAAACATCAGTTTCTTTTTTGCAGGAAAAAAGGAAAAACAGTAGAAATAAACAAAAAATTTTAGCTGAACTTATCAATGTACAATTATTACTTTTATCATTTCAAATATATACTTTTAAAAACAAAGACTATGCAATTACAAGTGAATCGCACAGTCTTTTTTTAATAATTTTGGAATCAAAACTTAGCGTCTTGGTGGTTTTGGATTACTTGGATCTCCTTCTTCGGTAGCTTCTTCCTTTTCAATAATTACAGAAGTTGAATCTTTTGCTATTCCTCTCAAAACATCATTCTCCCCAGTCTGATGTGAAATTTTAAAATTTTCATTCTTTTTTTCGATGGATTCAAAATCGTAATCATTTGAGCAAGAACAAATTAAAAAGGAAACAAAAACAAGTCCTGCAACATGCAATTTGCTTTTCATAAAAAATTGTTTTTTTTAGTTTTGTTTTATTTAACACAAAAAAACAACAGTAATTTCATACACTTTTACGGTAAACCCGTAATATTTAATTAATTTTGTGGAAACTGGATAAAAATGAACATGAGCCTTAATATTTTGATAGTCGATGATCACCCAATGACAGTTGATAGTTATATTAATCTGTTATCTGATACCGATTTTCAAAAAAACGAACCTAATTTTATAAAGAGTTATAATTGTGAAGACGCATACAACAAAATAAATTATCAAGTAAAACAAAATTCAAAAATTGATTTTGCTTTATTAGACATCAGTCTTCCGTCATATAAAGAATTTAACATTAATAATGGAGTTGATTTAGCGATACTTATTAGAAAAAAAATCCCAAATTGTAAAATAGTATTGCTTACAATGCATACTGAAGCCTTAACTGTGGATAAAATTATTAAAGAAGTTAAACCCGAAGGATTCATTTCAAAAAGTGATATCAATTTTGAATTGTTTCCAGTCATTTGCAAAAAAATCCTTGAAGGTGACATTTTCCGAAGTAAAACGATAATACAATCACAAAGAGAATTATTTAAAAGAAATATAAATTGGGATAATCATGATAGTCAAATCTTAACCTTGATTTCTCAGGGAGTCAAAACTGTTAATCTTCCAAATTATATTCCGCTTTCAATGAGTGCTATAGAAAAAAGAAAAGCAAACATAAAGGATCAACTTTTAAAGGAAAAAGGTAGTGATAAAGATCTAATTGAAATAGCTAAAAAATTAGGTTTTTTATGAATAAATTAAAAATAGTGCTATCCGGAAAACTTGTCGGATAGCACCTTTTAATTAATAATTTATTGTTTTAAGATGCTTAATTAGGCACTCAATTCTTCATACGATTTTTTGGCTGCCTCATACCCTATCTTATAAATCATATCCATTTTTGCCTTACTGGTTTCAAAAGTGCCGAATTTGGCTAATTCTTCAGGTTCTATAATCCAATCGCAGTTGTTAAACTTATGTGTATTGGAATTTGCCGAAAGTAAATCAAAGGCTCTCGCCGTAACCGATCGGATTGTAGACAAATCCTTCGCTTCAATTTTCTGTATAGGACTCACATAAACACCAATCAACGATTCGCATCTGCCTTGTAAAATATCTGTTGGGAAATGGTTTAAAATACCTCCATCACTATATAAGTTACCCTCTATTTCATAAGGAGACAAAACACCCGGAAACGACGAAGATGCTAACACCGCATCAATAATCTTTGTAGTATCTCCAAACACTTTCAATTTTCCTTTTACTAAATCGGTAGCTGTAATGTGCACCTTGATTTCTAAATCACTTAATGTTTTATCTCCGAAAACATTTTTAAAATATAATTTAAACGCATCAGAATCAATGATACCCGCCTTTTTAAAAGTAAAATGTTTCCAATTGAAGAAATAAATAGATTTAAAAAACTCAAGGATTTCATCCGGAGACTTACCTCCTGCATACAAAGCTGCAATAATGGCTCCTGCACTCGTTCCGGCAATATGGATGGGTTTGATACCTTGTTCTTCCAAAAACTTCAACACCCCGGCATGAGCCAAACCTTTGGTTCCTCCACCGGAAAAAATTAATCCAATCGATTGTTTATTTAAAGTCATTATCCTAAACGTAAATTCTTACAACAAATATAACAAAGGAAGTAAGACAGCAGACTTTAAACATAAAAAAACCCCGATACTCGGGGTTCTTATTTATTCTAAAACAAAAGTGACATTGACATTCGCTGTGATTTCAATTTCTCCAATGGCTAATGTTTCTCTTGGCGCTCCTGCTGAATCCATTGCTTCAGCTCTGGCTCCTTTGAACATAACCGGGTGTGGATAATAAGTACTTGAATTATCAGTAATCAATAAAACCTTACCTACTTTTTGTCCTAACGCACTGGTGTAATCGTTTGCTTTTTGTTTGGCTATTAAAATGGCTTTTTTACGAGCTTCAGCTTCGTATTGCTCCAATTTGGACGATTTGAATTCCACACCATTGACATTGGTAATTCCTGTATCAGTGATATCCATCATAAACTCATCGTACTTTTTGATATCTTTCAAAGTAACCGTTATAGTTTGATTCGCTACATAATTATTTTTCTTTTTCTCATAATCGTAGGTTTTGTATAAACTTACCTGAGTTGTTTGGAAATCAGTTTGTGGAATACCCGTCTTTTTGATGTATTTCAATACCTTGTCGATAGTCTCATCGTTTAATTTTTTTACTGTGGCGGCATCCTTACCCGAATTTTCCACACCAATGGTAACAGTTGCCATGTCTGGTGTTACTTTTATTTTACCTTCTCCCGAAACATTAATTTGCGGAATCTGAACTGATTTTTGATCTTGTGCGTAAGTCATCACGGTAAAGAATGTTATTAAGGTTGCTACTAAGTTTTTCATGTTATTTCATTTTTAATTTATTTTCCAAGTATGTCAAAAGTTGTGCCAATTATAGCTTTCCCGACTTTTCTAACATAAAAAGCAATACGATAGGAACAGCTAAAACAATGACCATAAACGTATTATCAGTCAATAATGAAGGCTCTTTAAATAACGTAATTGCATAACCTCCGATAGCGCCACCAAAGTGAGCAGTATGTCCAATATTATCATTCTTCGCTTTCATTCCGTAAATAGACGACAACAAATAGATTAATCCGTAGATACTTCCAGGAATAAAACCGAAAAACAATAAATTATCATTTAGTAAAATGGAACTGAAAATAATTCCAACAACAGCTCCGGAAGCACCAAGGGCTCTGTAACTAAAGTCATCCTGATGAAAATACATTGTCAACAAACTGCCGCAAATCAAACTTCCCACATAAATCAGTACAAAAGAAAAACTCCCCAAACCACCAATCACTTGCGGCGCAAACATGAAAAGCGTAAACATATTGAAAAATAAATGGGCGTAGTCGATATGCAAAAAAGCCGACGTAAACATTCGGTGTTGTTCGCCAGCTCGTATGCTACCTATATGGAATTCGTTTTTACGAAGAAAAGCATTATCATTTAAGCCTTTATAGCTAAAAAGTACATTTGCACCTATAATTGCAATCAGAAAAGGATTCATAAATTTTAAATTTGAGTAAATATAGCAAAACCATTTTAAAGCGATAAAACCTAAAACAAGAATAAAGCTTTATATTTGTATCAAAATTTTTCACAGATGCAATTCTTAGTTTTTGTCATTATTTATCCGATACTTTGGATCATTTCAATACTTCCATTCCGCCTTTTTTACCTTTTCTCTGATTTTGTTTACTTTTTAGTATACTATGTTATCGGATACCGAAAAAAAACCGTGCGTAAAAATCTAGCTATGGCTTTACCTCATCTGACGGAAAAAGAACGATTGGTTATTGAAAAAAAATTCTTCCAGCATATGTGTGATATGTTTTTGGAAATGATTAAAACAATAAGTATTTCAGAAAAAGAAATGGAAAAACGCTTCCAATTCAAAAACCTTGAAGTATATAAACAATTGGAAGCTGAAGGAAAAAGCATAGCTCTAATTGCATCTCATTATGCCAGTTATGAATGGGTAGTTTCAATGAATAAATATATATCATTCAAAGGAATAGGTATTTATAAGAAAATTGCGAATCCTCATTTTGATAAATTAGTCCATAAGATACGTTCTAAATTCAAAGCTGAATTAGTTACCACAAAAGAAACTAAAGCAACTATATTAAGAAACCACAAAGAGAATGTACTTTGTATATATGGATTTGCCAGTGATCAAACACCAAGATTATCAAAAAGAAATTATTGGTCCAACTTTATGGGTATTGTGACACCTGTACATATTGGAGCCGAAGCACTTGCCAAAGAATTTGACATGAATGTTATCTTTCTTAAAGTAAAAAAACTAAAAAGAGGGTATTATGAAGCTTCTTTTGAAGTATTAGCTAATGGAAACACCCAATCGATTCCCGATTATGAAATTACAGAAACCTATCTTCGAAGAGTAGAGCAACAAATTCTTGAAGCACCTGAATACTATCTTTGGACACACAAAAGATGGAAACACAGAAGATAATAAAAATAAAAAAGCGCAGTTGAACTGCGCTTTTTTATTTTATAATGCAAACCAGCTTTTCACCAATTCTTTTTCTGCATGCTTGGCATTTTTATGCAAATACTCATTGCTTTTGGGATTGTAATCATAATCATTTGCCCATTCTTTATGGTTTTGTGCCAAAGAGCGAATAGATTGACAAACATATTGAATTTCTGCGTTAGTCGTCGTTGGATGAATAGACATACGGATCCATCCTGGTTTTTGTTCTAAATTACCTGTATCAATATTACAGGTAATGCTATTGGAAGTCTCCTGATCCACGTGTAGCAAATAATGCCCATAGGTTCCGGCACAACTACATCCTCCACGGGTTTGAATTCCGAAACGGTCATTCAATAATTTCACCCCGAGATTGTAATGCAAATCGTCTATGTAAAACGAAATCACTCCTAATCTTTGTTTGTGTTGACCGGCAAGGATATTGATGTTTTGTTCCTGAGATAATTCAGAAAAAACATAATCCACAATCTCGTGTTCACGATCCAAGATATTTTTAACGCCCATTTTTTCTTTCAGCTGAATAGCCAAAGCCGTTTTAATCACCTGTAGAAATCCCGGAGTTCCACCATCTTCCCTATCTTCAATATTGTCAATGTACTTATGCTCACCCCAAGGATTAGTCCATGATACTGTTCCACCTCCGGGACAATCCGGCACATTATTTTTGTATAAGTTTTTATTGAACACAAGCACTCCAGAAGTACCAGGACCACCTAAAAATTTATGTGGAGAAAAGAAAATGGCATCTAAGTACGCTTCTTCATCATCGGGATGCATATTGATATCAACATACGGTCCTGAACAGGCAAAGTCTACAAAACAAACACCTCCATTTTGATGCATGAATTTAGCTACTTCATGATACGGTGTTTTTATCCCAGTCACATTAGAGCAAGAAGTAATCGAGGCAATTTTAAAACTTCTGTCCTGATATTGATTGACTAACTTTTTAAAGTTTTCCAAACAAAACAAACCGTCTACATCGGCAGGAATAACGACAACATCGGCGATACTTTCCAACCAAGAGGTTTGATTCGAATGGTGCTCCATGTGAGAAATAAAAACAATTGGTTTTACTTCTTTCGGTATATTGGTAAATTCTTTAAGATTTTCAGCAACACGTAAGCCTAAGATTCGTTGGAACTTATTCACCACTCCGGTCATTCCTGTTCCATCAGTAATCAATACATCATTCTCATTAGCATTGACATGGTGTTTGATAATATGACGTGCTTCATGATATGCCATTGTCATTGCCGTTCCTGAAACTGTGGTTTCAGTATGGGTATTGGCGACAAACGGACCAAACTCATTCATCATTTTCTCTTCAATTGGTCGGTACAAACGTCCAGAAGCTGTCCAATCGGTATAAATAATTTTTTGGTTACCAAAAGGAGATTCAAATCCCTGATCAATACCTATGATATTCTCTCTGAACTGTTGGAAATACTGTTCTAACGAAGTTTTAGTTTCTGTAGCAATCATTGTGTTGAAATTTGGCTCAAAGATACATTTTTTACCAATTTTATAACGTTACTATCTTTGATTTATCATTATTTTTGAAGTTTATAACAAATTTATCTGCAATACTCATTTATGCAACTTGACGCTCAAAATAAATTCACACAATTCCTTCCTGCCGATCCGGAAACCAAAAATGAAGTCCGTAAAGTTTTCGAAGCTTGTTATTCTTTGGTAACTCCTACCATTCCTTCAAAACCAAGTCTCCTACATGCTTCAAAAGAAGTGGCCTTAACCATTGGCTTAAGAGAAGACGATTTGAACAGTGAAGATTTCCTGAATGTTTTTTCGGGTAAAACAGTTTATGAGAACACTCACCCGTATGCAATGTGTTATGGTGGACATCAATTTGGGGTTTGGGCAGGACAATTAGGAGACGGAAGAGCTATCAATTTATTTGAAAGCAACAACTTTACATTGCAATTAAAAGGAGCCGGAAAAACGCCTTATTCAAGAACTGCAGATGGTTTAGCCGTATTGCGTTCTTCAATACGCGAATATTTATGCGCTGAGGCAATGCATGCATTGGGCGTACCCACCACCCGATCGTTATCATTGGCATTGAGTGGCGACGAAGTTTTACGTGATATCATGTACAACGGTAATCCCGCTTATGAAAAAGGCGCCATCGTTTGTCGTGTAGCACCGTCATTTATCCGCTTTGGAAATTTTGAGATTCTAGCTTCCAGAAATGATTTGAAAAACTTACAATTATTAGCTGATTTTACCATCAAGGAATATTTTTCTGAAATTACTTCTGAAGGCAAACAGAAGTATATCGATTTCTTTGAAAATGTAGTGCAATCGACACTAACCATGGTAGTTCATTGGCAGCGAGTAGGATTTGTACACGGCGTAATGAATACCGATAATATGTCCATTCACGGCATTACCATTGATTACGGTCCGTACGGATGGCTGGAAGATTTTAATCCGAATTGGACTCCGAATACGACCGACAATCAACATAAAAGATACCGTTATGGTAACCAACCCGAAATTGCTTTATGGAATTTGTACCAATTAGCTAATGCATTGTATCCCATCATAAATGAAACAGCCGATTTAGAACGCATTTTAGAACAATACCCTAAAGACTTTGAATTGCAATATCAAAAAATGATGCAGGAGAAATTAGGATTAGAAAAATATCAGGAAAATAATATGACACTGATTGATCAATTGGTTCAAGTTTTACAACTTACAGAAACAGATTATACTATTTTCTTCCGATTGCTTTCTGATATAAAAAAAGACGATGATACCACAACCGCTTTTCAAAAAATAACTTTTGCATTCTATAAACCGGAAGAAATACAAAATGAAATACAAACCTATTGGACAGAATGGTTTCATTCCTATCTGAATTGTCTGCAACAGGAAACCATAAACGATTCAGACAGAAAACAAAGAATGAATGCGGTAAATCCAAAATATGTCCTTCGGAATTATATGGCACAATTAGCTATTGATGAAGCTGACAAAGCTAATTATTCAGTAATCGAAGAACTATTCACTCTACTTCAGAAACCCTATGACGATCAACCTGATCATGAAAAGTGGTTTGCAAAACGACCTGATTGGGCACGAGAAAAAATTGGCTGTTCCATGTTATCCTGCAGTTCTTAATCTATGAAATATACTATCTGTTTTTTACTGGGAATACTATTCCTTTCCGGTTGCAATCAAAACACTTCAACTGAAAAAGAGAAAGTTACTATTGTTTTGCAACCTTTTGACAAGTTTCCAAAAGCCTATCTCTATGAAGTTCATAAAAATCTGAAGACTATTTATTCCTCAGTAAAAATTGCTGATAACATTCCTTTTCCGGAAGGCAGCTGGAATCATAACAAATCCCGCAGACGAGCTGATGCATTAATTGCGTATCTAACAGATGTTGCAGGAAAAAACCAGTTGGTAATTGGTCTCACCACCAAAGATATTAGTACATCCAAAGATGGCAAATCAGACTGGGGTGTTTTTGGTCTGGGTTACCGTCCCGGAAAATCATGTATTGCATCAACCTACCGCCTGAAAGGAAACAAAACAGAAAAGCTATTCAAAGTCGCTATTCATGAATTGGGTCACACACAAGGCTTGCCTCATTGCCCAATAAAAAATTGTTTTATGCGTGATGCAGAAGGGAAAGATGTTTTGAATGAAGAAACCGAATTCTGTAAAAGTTGTAAAACCGTTTTAATCAGACACGGATGGAATCTAAAATAAACTTTAAACAATTCTTAAAATTGCCGAAATTATCCTAAATTTAGGACTTTAAATTTCAAGCACTTAAAAAACATTATACACGAATTTTCTTTCAAAAAAAACACAATTGAGTCACTGATTAAAAAGCTTACTATTCAATATAATCAATAACAAACTATGAAAAAATTTCAATTTAATGTCGAAATCAATGCTCCGAAAGAGAAAGTTTGGTATTCACTTTGGGACGATGACAATTACGAAACCTGGACAGAAGCTTTCTGTGAGGGCAGTCATGCGGTATCTGGTTGGGAAGTGGGTAATAAAGTTCATTTTTTAGATCCGAAAGGTTCAGGAATGGCTTCAAAAATTGTTGAAAAGAAGCCTTTTGAAAGTATTGCTTTTTCCCATATTACTGAAATTGTCAACCATGAAGAGCAACCCATCAATGAAAACATTCAAAGATGGTCTGGTTGTATAGAACAATACATTTTAACTGGGGAAAATGGCACCACTTCTTTACATGTGGAAGTAGAAAGTGTTGAAGAATATGAAGACTTTTTTACTAACATGTTTCCTAATGCTTTACAGAAAGTCAAAGAAATAGCTGAAAACCCGGAAACCAAATCCATTTCAGTTAGAGCCGTTTTAAATGCTCCCGTTGAAAAAGTCTGGGATTATTTTACAAAACCGGAACATATTGTGAATTGGAACTTTGCCCAGGACGACTGGCATTGCCCCAGTGCCGAAAACAACCTGGAAGTAGGAAAACAATTCAAATCAACCATGGCTTCCAAAGATGGTGCCAATAGCTTTGACTTTACCGGAACTTACACAGAAATCATTCCACATCAAAAAATTGCGTATACCATGGATGGTGATGGTAGAAAAGTAGTGGTAAAATTTAATGTTTTAGATGGAAAGACAATCCTTACAGAGAATTTTGAACCTGAAAATATTCACAGCTTGGATTTACAGCGTGGTGGATGGCAGGCCATTTTGGATAATTTTAAAAAGTATACAGAATAAAAATCAAATAAAAACAAACAATTATGGCATCAGTAAACATTTATCTTACCTTCAATGGTAACACAGAAGAGGCATTTAACTTTTACAAATCGGTATTTGGGGGAGAGTTTTCCTATCTTGGAAGATTCAAGGACATGCCTGCAGATGATAATTGCCCACCACCAACAGAAGCTGAAGGTGACAAAATCATGCACGTTTCCTTACCAATCAGCAAGGAAACTGTTTTAATGGCAAGCGACAGCACCGAAGGAAGTGGCACAGTAGCCTTTGGAAACAACTTTGCTGTATCTGTCAATGCTGATAATAAAGAAGAAGCAAATCGTTTATTTAACGGACTTTCGGCAGGTGGAAAAATCATCATGCCTATGGCAGATACCTTTTGGGGAGCGTATTTTGGAATGTTTGTTGATAAATTCGGAATCAATTGGATGGTAAATTTTGACCAACAGCCACAATAATTTAGTATATTTAGCTGTTTGATAACCAAAACAATTCAATTATGAAAAATCTAGTAAGAACTTTTATTATTGCCACATTTCTGTTTTTGATTGTTCCTGAGAATATGTTTGCTCAAGGACCACCGCCATGGGCGCCTGCTCACGGGTATCGTGCAAAAACAAGATATGTGTATTTCCCGGATGAAAACATGTATTATGATTTACGTTCCAGAAATTATATTTACCTAAGTGGTAGAAACTGGGTAGTAAGAACTTCCGTTCCAAGAGTATTTATAGGTATTAATCTTGGAAAAAGTGCACAAATCGAATTGGATTTTATTGGAGAACGTCCTTACAGAGAGAATCATGTCCATGTAGTGAAATACAAAAAGTTCAAAAAACCTAAACATAAAAAAGTAAAAGTGATTGAAGTACATCATGATCACCATGACCATCATCATCACAAAGGAAAAGGGCACGGAAAGCACTAAAAAATAAAGGGTAAGATTGTCTTACCCTTTTTCTTGTTCTTTATTTTCCTATTTCTTTTAAAATCCATTCCAATTCAGGATCTTTTCCGTTTATTTTATCTTCCACAGTTTGGATAATTTCCTTATCCGGATAGATACCATGACCAATTACCTTTGTTTGATTAACCGTTCTAATATCAAGCAAGCCTAATCTCCATTTAATGCGCGAATTCGGTAGTGTTAGTTGTGGCATAAAACCAGCGACAGTACCGTTGAAATCGCCACCGGTTTCTTCTCCTACAAAAGTAACGTCCTTGTTCGTTTTCAATGCCGAAGAAA
The DNA here is from genome assembly GCA_035281405.1 of Flavobacterium sp. Taxonomy (GTDB): domain Bacteria; phylum Bacteroidota; class Bacteroidia; order Flavobacteriales; family Flavobacteriaceae; genus Flavobacterium. The sequence goes on along the minus strand of DATEDY010000110.1, from coordinate 3,028 downwards.
GAAGGCAGGAGGCCGAGAAGCTACCTCCGTTAATCAATACGTATATCTTTCCTTTAAAGTTATTGGGATTAGGTTCCTTTACTTTTGAGGCGTATGAATTACAATAAAACGTGCCGTCATCAGCCTTTTTTGTTTTGAGGAAAGTATAGCTCATGAAGAAAGGGTAAGATACACCGGCAACCGGATACATCAGTTTAGGTACATTAGCAAACAATCCTGCACGCCACAGACTCGTTTTAGAAGTCACTATTGCGGGTTGTATCATCGCATACTTTTCATTGGTAAGATACGAATAGAGATTGTGGATGTCAGACATACGACCACCGGGATTGTCTCTTAAATCAATTATCAGGGTTTTACTCTCGACCTTCTTAATACTGTCAAATATCGATTTGTATGCTTTGCGGAAGATACCTTCTGTAAAATTATTGATTTTCAGATAAGCAACCGTAGTATCTTTCCCTATGAAGCGCAATGACTTACTATATTCCTTAGCCTTCGAATCATAACCAAATATCTTCTTATTCTTTCTTTCCGTTTTAGATTTAGTTTTATTGACAACTAATTTCGATGACTGTTTACCTATCAACACATTTACTTTCTTCTCTTGTTTTTTGCGAGCAATGACTCTGGTATACAGCGAATCCTTAAACTTCAGTTCGAATGTCAGACTATCGTTCAAGTCGATTTCTTCTGTCAGGTAAGTTGTAAAACGGCGCAAGAAATATTTCCTCTTGAAAGTGGTATTGTAACCATCAGAAGTAATGCTTTGCTTGTATTGTTGGTAAATTTGTTGTGGCTTAACCCCTTTTATCGAAACTATTTCGGTACCCATTTGAATATCCTTTTCTTTCGAGTTGTTTTTAATAATATACAGCTTATTGTCTTCCCAATCGTATTTGAATTGCGACAACGGTCCTTCCCCAGCTTTTTTTGCTCTTTTCAGTTCCTTATTAGAGTATCTTTTAGACATGGGGAACATTGACATATGTCCTTGGTGTACCGATGCAATTACCGGGCTGATTACAAAGTAGAATTCCTTGCTGGTCATGGGTTTATTAACCACTGTACGGATACTGTCAAACTTATAGCTCAATTGTTCTTTTGTGAGGTATAAATCCAGGCTGGGATGGAGTTTATGCAGTTTATGTTCCACATAATCAATATCCTTCTGCAGTTGGGCTACAGGGATGTTACGACTCCTTTTTTCGTTGTGCTTTTCTACGGAAGCACAGCCAAAAAAGAACAAAGAACTCGTTAGAACAGTGGCACGAAACAGTAATTTAAGATACATAGTTGACAGGTTGTTTAGCTTTTTAGTCGGAAAAATACAGAATTGTTACGTTTTATACCATAATTACTACAAAAAAATAACCCTGAGACATGCTCAGGGTTTCTATTTTGCTATGCGATTTATTAAATACCAGCGATTTTCTTTAATTCAGTAACGAAGCGTTCTGCTAATACATCAGCGGCTTGTTGTGTAGGCGCTTCGGTATAGATACGAATGATAGGCTCTGTATTAGACTTACGTAGGTGTACCCATTCGTTAGCGAAGTCTATTTTCACTCCGTCCACAGTTGAAATCTGTTCATTTTGGTACTTCTCAAAAATAGTCTTCAATACCCCATCCACGTCGATTTGTGGAGTCAGTTCTATTTTATTCTTGCTCATGAAATACTGAGGATACGACGCTCGCAATTCGGCAACCGATTTATCCTGGTTAGCCAAATACGTTAAGAACAGCGCCACACCTACTAAAGCATCGCGACCGTAATGACTTTCCGGGTAGATGATACCACCGTTACCTTCACCGCCGATGATGGCATTGCTTGCTTTCATCAGTTCCACTACATTCACCTCACCTACTGCGCTTGCCTGGTAGCTACCGTTGTGTTTTTCGGTGATGTCACGTAATGCACGGGAAGACGACATATTAGAGACCGTATTCCCCGGAGTTTTACTCAGTACATAATCGGCCACAGCCACTAAAGTATACTCTTCACCGAACATTTCACCATCGTTTGAAATAAACGCCAAACGGTCTACATCCGGATCCACTACGATACCGAAATCGGCTTTCTCTTCCACCACCAATTTACAGATATCACCCAAATGCTCTTTCAACGGCTCCGGATTGTGAGGGAAATGCCCGTTAGGTTCGCAGTATAGCTTCACTACTTCCACGCCCATTTGTTCCAATAGCTTCGGGATGATGATACCACCCGATGAATTGACACCGTCCACTACCACCTTAAACTTCTTGGTTTTTACGATATCAGCATCGACAAGAGGCAATTCCAGCACTTCATCGATGTGAATGTCCATGTAAGCATCGTTTTCGGTAACTTCTCCTAAGAAATCCACTTCCACGAAGTCGAACGCTTCATTTTCTGCAATCTCTAATATTTTAGCACCATCGGCACCGCTAAGGAATTCGCCTTTGGCATTCAATAACTTCAAGGCATTCCATTGTTTTGGGTTATGTGAAGCGGTTAAGATGATACCACCGTCGGCCTGTTCCAATGGCACAGCGATTTCGACAGTTGGTGTTGTAGACAATCCCAAATCGATGACATCAATTCCTAAACCCACCAGTGTATTCACTACCAGATTGTGGATCATGGGACCTGAGATTCGGGCATCGCGACCAATACAAACTTTCAATCGGTCTTTCTTTATATTCTGTTTTAAAAAAGTACCATAAGCTGAAGCAAATTTCACTGCATCTACAGGAGTCAGGTTATCTCCTACTTGGCCACCAATGGTACCGCGAATCCCTGAAATTGATTTTATTAATGTCATATTCTAAATTATGAATTATGAGTTATGAATTATGAGTTATGAGTTATGAGTTATGAGTTATGAGTTTTAAATCACAAAGCAAATATAAGCATTTGGTAGATTTTAAAAATGATATGAAATTCAAATTTCCATAATAAAATGGTTATATTAGGCCTATGAACTTTTTGGCACACATATACCTTTCCGGAGAAAACGATTTGATTAAAATTGGTAATTTCATGGC
>DATEDY010000109.1:0-5171 GCA_035281405.1 Flavobacterium sp. | reverse complement strand
AATAAACCTGTTAATGATGCTTCTTGCATGATTATTTTTTTTCAAAAATACGGATTATTGGCAATCACATTCTTAAAATAAAGATAAAATATGTTACATTTGGTTTTCTCAAATACTGTAAAAATGAAATTACTCAGATTGATTGTATTAGGAAGTTTACTATCCGCTTCAACCTCAACCTACTCACAATTCACAGACCAGATCAATTCCAACCGCCCTGGGAAATCTGCCGGCGCATTCTCTGTCGGAAAAAAGGTATTCCAATTGGAATCCGGGTTGTATTACATCAATGAAAATCACGATGTTCTTGACTATAAAGCCAATGGTTTCGGTTTGGATCTAACTGCGCGCTACGGGATATGGAGAGAACAATTTGAAATAACATTGGACGCACAATTCCAAATGGACAAATACAAAAGTAATCTGCTGGAAGACAATAGAAGTGGTTTACGAAATACGACTCTTGGAGCCAAATACTTGTTTTACGATCCTTATAAAAAAGGAGAAGAAAAACCGAACATCTACAGCTGGAAAGCCAATAAAAAATTCAAATGGAAAAGCCTTATCCCGGCTATCTCTGGTTATGCCGGTGTTAATTACACCATGGACAATGATTACAGCATTCCTAACGAAGCAACCATCAGCCCTAAAATCATGTTAATCACGCAAAACCATTTCAAAGGCAAATGGGTTTTTGTAACCAATATTATTGCTGATAAAATCACTTCGGAAGCGAAAAACTTCGGATACATACTTACCATAACGTATGGTGTCAACGAAAAATGGTCAGCTTTCTTCGAAAACAAAGGAGTTAAAGGAGATTATTATTCTGATGGTATCTTCACATTGGGTGCAACACACTTATTAATGGACAATTTACAAGTGGACGCTTCCATCAGTAAGAATATAAAAACGACTCCTGGCTTGTTTTATGGCGGAATTGGTTTCTCTTGGCGTTTCGACAAAAAACACAAAGACATCGAAATCAAAGACGGTAAAGAAGTTAAGGAAAAGAAAGACGATAAATCCAAAACAGGTGTTTTATCTGAAGAAGAATTGAAAAAAGCTTCTGAAAAAGCAGAGAAAAAGAAACGCAAAAACAAAGGGGAAGATTTACCCGAAAAATCTACTGAAGAAGAACAAAAAACAAAACGTTTAGAAGACGAAATTGAACCCTAAGCCATGATCAAAATAGTTGAAGCCAACACGAAAAGCTTAATTAAAGAGTTTGTTAAATTCCCTTTTTCCCTTTACAAAGACAATCCCTACTGGGTGCCACCTTTGATTCAGGACGAAATGGACTCATTCGACAAAACTAAAAACCCAATATTCAGCAATGCTGAAGCCTATTTCTACTTAGCCTATAAAGACAACAAAATTGTAGGCCGTATCGCCGCAATCATCAATTGGGACGAAGTGGAACAATTAGGAAAAAAGAAAACGCGTTTCGGCTGGTTTGATACCATTGATGATGTGGAAGTAACCAAAGCGTTGATGGAAAAAGTCTATGAACTGGGTAAAAAAAACCAAATGGATCACGTGGAAGGCCCGATGGGTTTCTCCAACTTAGATAAAGTCGGTTTGCTAATTGAAGGATATGACGAACTTAGTACCGCCATTGCTTGGTACAACTATCCTTATTACAACAACCACCTTGAACAATTGGATTTCAATATTGAAAAAAGATACCTGGAAAGTGATTTCTCTTTCGATAATGTTGATTTTGCTCCGATTAAAAAAGCAGCAGCTATCGTTAAAGCAAGATATGGTTACAAATCCATAACTTTCAAAAACACCAAAGACATTGTTCCTTATGTGGACCGAATGTTCGAATTGTTCAACGATACTTATGCCAAACTACAGTCTTTCGTAGCAATCAGTCAAAATCAAATCGATTATTTCAAAAAGAAGTACATTCCGTTCGTCAACCCGGAATACATCAAATTCGTTGAAGATACAGAAGGCAACATCATCGCTTTTGCCATTGTAATGCCTAATTATGCACACGCACAAAAACAAATCAACGGAAAACTGTTTCCTTTCGGTTTCCTTAAAATGCTTAACGCGAAAAAGAACAATAAGGAAGCAGTATTTTATCTGATAGGAATCGCTCCTGAATACCAAAGCAAAGGAGTAACCGCTCTAATCTTCGAAGAATACTACAAAACATTTACCGAAAAAGGGGTTACTAAGTGCATCCGCACACCTGAACTGGAGGAAAATCATGCCATCCATAACTTATGGAAAAACTTCAATCCAAGAATCAATAAAAGAAGAGTAACTTACAGCAAACCGTTGTAAGTATATCAAACAAAAAACCATCCGTAAAAGGATGGTTTTTTTATATGTATTTGTTCCTTAAAATTAAGAAACGTCAACTGTTGTTTTATCAGCAATTGCTTTATATGTTCCGTTCACTAGTTTCTCACGGATAGCCTCAAATGCAGACAGTGTCTCAGCAATATCTTCTAAAGTATGAGTCGCCGTAGGGATCATTCTCAATAAGATAATTCCTTTAGGGATAACCGGATACACAACGATAGACAAGAAAATATTATAGTTTTCACGTAAATCGTTTACCATAACCATCGCTTCCGGAATAGATCCTTCTAAATATACCGGAGTAACACAAGTATTAGTATCTCCAATATTGAATCCTCTTTCTTTTAATCCGTTTTGTAATGTATTTACGTTTACCCAAAGTTTGTCTTTTAACTCTGATGATTTACGCAATAACTCTAAACGCTTCAATGAACCAATCGTTTGGATCATCGGTAACGCTTTAGCAAACATTTGCGAACGTAAGTTGTATTTTAAATAGTCAATAATATCTTTATCTGCAGCTACGAAAGCTCCAATGTTAGCCATTGATTTTGCAAACGTAGAGAAATACACATCAATTCCGTCTTGACATCCTTGCTCCTCTCCTGCTCCTGCACCGGTTTTACCTAATGTACCAAATCCATGAGCGTCATCTACCAATAAACGGAAATTGTATCTGCTTTTCATCTCCACAATCTCTTTCAACTTACCTTGCTGACCACGCATTCCGAAAACTCCTTCAGTAATGAATAAAATTCCTCCTCCGGTTTCTTCTGCTAATTTAGTCGCACGTTGTAAGTTTTTCTCCATGCTCTCAATGTCGTTGTGCTTGTAAGTAAAACGCTTACCCATGTGCAAACGAACACCGTCAATAATACATGCGTGAGCATCTACGTCATAAACAATCACATCATTCTTAGTTACTAAAGCATCAATAATAGACACCATTCCTTGGTAACCGAAGTTCAACAAATAAGCCGCTTCTTTCATAACGAATTCAGCCAACTCATTTTCTAATTGCTCGTGGTAAGTAGTGTGACCTGACATCATACGCGCTCCCATAGGATACGCCGCTCCATACATTTGTGCCGCTTCAACATCAGCTTGACGCACTTCTGGATGATTTGCTAATCCTAGGTAATCGTTGATAGACCAGTTTAATATTTCTTTTCCGTGGAATTGCATTCTTGGCCCTAATTCTCCTTCTAACTTAGGAAACACATAATAACCTTCTGCTTGTGAAGCCCATTTTCCTAGCGGACCTTTATTGTTTTGAATTCTTTCAAATAAATCTTTCACCATGATAAAATTGTGTTTTAAAAACGCTCCAAAAGTAATTATTTCTCGCTTTTAAACATAATTATTTGTGAAAATAATACACTCTTTTTTGACTGCTCTCCCGTCTTTATTTTTAGGAAAAGAAGGCCATATAAATTTTAAAACCATATATTTAGCTTCGAAAAATAAAACTTTTCTGTAAAAAGACTTTTTATCTTTTTTAACTCCGTGAATCTTTTATATGACCGAAAAAACTACTTCTGAAAAAAATAATCTGAAAAGCATATTGGGTGTTGGATTTGGCATCGCTGTTACTATCGGTGGCGTCATCGGATCGGGAATTTTATACAACCCGGGAATCATCGTCGGTTTGCTCCAAAATCATTGGTTAATTTTATTGTGTTGGCTTTTAGGCGGATTGTATTTGCTGATGGCTATCGGTGCCTATTCCGAATTGGGTACGATGATTCCTAAAGCAGGCGGTCCTTATAATTATGCCGAAAGAGCTTTTGGTAAATACTTCGGTTTTCTTACGGGTTGGTTTGATTTTCTGGTCAATTCACTGGCTCCTGCCTACATCAGTATCGCCATTGCCGAATATTTAGCACTCTTGTTCCCAACGCTAAAAGGGTACGAAATCCTCATCGCCATTAGTATTGTGGTTGTTTTCACAGCCTACCATATAGGCGGAGTGAAAAACGGGGATATCTTCCAAAAAATTACGAGCTTTCTGAAAGTATGTGTCTTCGCCTTTCTGATTATCGCGTGTTTCTATTTCGCTTTCGGAAAGTCTTTGCTTTTTCAAAAAACCGAAAGTGCTGCAATGGTATCGCAAAGCGGAATTGTCATCGCTGTCTTTAAATCGCTCCAATTAATCATCGGAACCTATGGCGGATGGAACGCTGCCTGTTATTTTGCCGAAGAATTTAAAAACCCAGGGAAAGAATTACCTAAATCGCTCTTCATCGGTGTCATCATTGTCATTATTATTTACATTCTTTTCAATACTGCTTTACTAAGCGTGGTGCCAACAGCCGTTTTATCAGGTTCTTCTCTTGCAGCTTCTGATGCGGCTACCATCATTTTTGGTAAAACCGGAGGCGTAATTTTCACGCTCATTGCTATTTTGTCATTAACGAGTATCCTGAATGCTTTCATTATGGTGCCTTCGCGAATTTTATTTGGCTTAAGCCGAAGTGGTCACTTTATTCCTCAAGGAGCTACAATCAACAAAAAAGGGTCTCCATACATTGCCATGGGCATCATTTGCCTACTCGAAATCGTTTATATTTTTTCTGGCTCTTTCTCCGAATTGTTTGCTTTAGGAACGTTCACAGTCTTAATCGTCGACGGATTGGCTTATGCTTCAGTGATTAAATTACGAAAATCGGAACCGGAACTACATCGTCCTTACCGCCAAAAAGGATATCCTTTCAGTACTTGGCTGTTAATTGGTGTGGTCCTGGCCTTGTTAACGGGTTTTGCTATCGCCGATTATAAAAGTCTGCTGATTCTAACCGTGATTGTCATCGCTTCTTATCCCGCATTCAAACTATTGAAGAAGTAATAAA
>DATEDY010000108.1:0-5064 GCA_035281405.1 Flavobacterium sp. | reverse complement strand
CCTTTTTAACCACTAAAAAAGATTCTGAAGCTGTTAAAAATACTCCAGAAACTCCAAAAAGCACTAATTTTGACAATCCAATCGAAAATGATTTACCATTTTAATTCTTAATTGATGTCAACTAAATATTTCAGCTTTTTGTTTTTTGCAAGCATAAGTATCGTTGTTGTAAGCTGCAAAGACGATGTACTACCTAAACCCAAAGCTTATTTGAGCTTAGAATACCCAGAACCTAAATACGCACCTTTTGATCAAAATTGTGGCTACACCTTTGAGTACAACACCGTAGGCAAAGTAATTGACCAAGGAAATTGCAATTTTCACATTGACTATCCTCAATTAAAAGCCACAGTTTATTTAACTTATAAACCGGTACAGAATAATATTGATAAATTATTACGAGATGCTCAAAAACTGACTTATGAGCACGTAATCAAAGCAGATGGCATTGTAGAACAACCTTATGTAAATAAGGATAGTAAAGCATACGGCATGTTTTATGAAGTAGGTGGAAACGCTGCTTCACAATCCCAATTTTATCTTACCGACAGTACAAAGCACTTTCTTGTGGGTTCAGTATATTTTTATGCAAAGCCTAATTTTGATTCGGTTTTACCTGCTGCTCACTATATCAAAAACGATCTCCGAACGATAATGGAATCATTGAAATGGAAAAAATAAAAAAGCGACCTGATGGTCGCTTTTTTATTTTTGAACAATATTACTAATTATAATGCTTCAACTTTCATTTCTTTTTCAGAACAAGCTTTTTTACCAGAACAGCATCCAGCCTTCTTTTCACCCTCAGGAGTTGCTGTCGTTTTTGCTTCATCTGCTTTAGCTGTTTTCTTTTTCTTTTTATCTTGTTTTGGTTCTTGATAATTCATTGCTTTATCAGCCGAATTTTTCACATTAGAAACCTTATACGTTTTCCCATCAGCAACAGCTTCGACAGTCTCTGCTAACTTCTCTGGTGTTTGTAAAGCAGCATCGTATTCAATAGTAGCTGTTTTCTTTTCGAAATCAACCGTTGCTTTTTGCACACCTTCCAAACCAGTTAATTTATTCTCAATTGTTTTAGCACAACCCATTGCACAAGTCATACCTTCAATATTCATTGTTGTAGTCTCTGCTTTAGCAACCGCTTTAGAAGATTCTGTTTTAGTAGTTTCTGCAGAATTTGCCTCAGAAGTTTCCTTTTTACAGCTAACAACAGTTAAACCTGCAATAACCAAAGTCAAAATGGATAATTTGATATTTTTCATAGTATTGAATTTTAATCGTTTATAATGTGATAGAGCAAAATTATCGAAAAAGTAATTTGATTGTCACAAAAATAACAGAATTTTGGGAAATCAAACTTCTGACTATGCTTTCTAAAAACAACAAATGGCTTTTACTGGTAGTACTTTCTCTAATTTGGGGAAGCTCCTTCATACTTATAAAAAGAGGATTAGTAGGATTAAATCCGTTTCAGCTTGGCGCATTACGCATCATTTTTGCCACCCTATTCCTGCTAATTGTTGGCTTTAAAAGTTTGTTCCGAATTCCGCTTTACAAATGGAAATACATTGCACTCACATCACTTTTCGGAACAGGATTGCCAGTATTTCTATTTGCTTATGCCCAAACCGGAATTAAAAGCTCTGTAAGCGGCATCTTAAATTCCCTCACTCCATTATATACGCTACTTTTAGGCATGCTTGCTTTTGGCTTAATGTTTCAACGCAATCAAATTATAGGTGTCTTATTGGGTTTGAGTGGATGTTTAATGTTAGTTATAGGCGGAAATTCAGGAAATGGTCAAACTGATTATTTTTACGCTTTTCTGGTTGTCATTGCTACCTTATGTTACGCATTAAATGTCAATTTAATAAAAAAGTACTTATCTGACGTAAGTCCGTTAAGCATTACAACAGGAAACTTCACCGTTTTATTACTACCAGCATTGGCAATTTTATTCGCAACAGGTTACCCACAAATAGCCAGTAACCCTGATGTAGTTCATGCCACACTATTCATAATCATACTTGGTATATTAGGAACAGGTGTTGCTAACATCATCTATTTTCAATTGATTCAGATTACATCACCTTTATTTGCTTCCTCAGTTACTTATTTCATTCCTTTAGTAGCAATGGCTTGGGGATTATTGGATGGTGAGATGCTCACCTCACTACAGTTTTTAGGATCGTTGATTATTTTAAGCGGAGTATATATCGCCAGTAAAAACAGAGCATAAAAAAACCCATCTATATGATGGGTTTCTATTTTATAGTCAAAACTAAATTACTCAATAGCTTTAACAACTGCTTTTTCTGCTTCTTTACGAGTTCCGTCGAAACCGTCGATACCCGAAACCGTTGTATATTTCAATACGTATTTCTTGCCCGGATTTAATTTATTGTAAATACTTTGACACATTAAAGTCGCTTCGTGGAAACCACATAAAATCAACTTTAATTTTCCAGGATACGTATTTACATCGCCAATAGCATAAATTCCTTCTACATTGGTTTGGTAATCCAAAGCATTATTCACTTTAATGGCATTTTTTTCGATTTCCAATCCCCAATTGGCAATTGGTCCCAATTTAGGCGTCAAACCAAACAACGGAATAAAATAATCACAAACCACATTCATGCGCGCTCCGTTGATTTCGATATCTACCGATTCAATTCTTTCCGAACCTTTAAAACCAATAACTTCAGCTGGAGTAATCAATTTGATTTTTCCTTGTTTTTTCAATTCCTGTACTTTTTCTACAGAGTCCAACGCACCACGGAATTCATTACGACGGTGAACCAAAGTCACCTCTGAAGCCACATTAGAAAGGAAAATACTCCAATCCAAAGCCGAATCACCACCACCTGAGATTACAATTTTTTTGTTACGGAATTTTTCAGGATCTTTTACAAAGTATTCCACTCCTCTATCTTCCTGTTCATAGAATTCCAAATCCTTCAAAGCAGGTTTTCTAGGCTCGAATATACCCAATCCACCAGCAATTGCAACCGCTTTTGCATGGTGTTCAGTTCCTGCATTAGTCGTAACGATAAATGTACCGTCCTCTAATTTTTGGATCTTTTCCGCTACCTCGTTCAAAGTAAAACCTGGTTGAAATTGTTTAATTTGCTCCATTAAGTTATCCACCAAATCTCCAGCGTTTACCGATGGATACCCGGGAATATCAAAAATGGGTTTTTTAGGATACAACTCTGTCAACTGTCCGCCAGGCTGAGGCAGACCATCAATAATATGACATTTTAATTTTAAAAGTCCGGCTTCAAAAACAGTAAAAAGGCCTGTTGGACCGGCACCAATGATAAGTATATCAGTTTCAATCATTATTCTATGAATTGCTGAGTCATTAAGTGACTGTGTTTTTTTTGCGTTAGGGATTGCAGCTTTTGTCTGAGCTCTTTTGTTTGACATCCTTTAGGTGTCAAACAAAAAGCGAGTGCGGAAAGCCCGGCCACATTAAAATGTGGAAACGCCCAAAACAATTTATTGTGAGATATTATTCTTTAAGCTACGTTTACCACCGTTTCGATTTGTGGAGCGTACTTTTTAATAGTAGTTTCTACACCAGCTTTTAATGTACTGATGCTTAAACTACAGCTAGTACAAGCTCCTTCAAGACGCACTTTTACGTGCTTTTCATCTTCAATGGAAACTAATGAAATATCACCTCCGTCGGAATTCAAAAACGGACGGATTTCTTCTAACGCTTTTTCAATATTGAGTGTTAATTCTTCTTTTGTCATCTTTTCTAGATTTTAGACATCCTAGATCCTTAAACAAACAGACTACAGTATTTCACTGAAATCTATTTACTTAAATTTCTATTTTTTATTTACAGCAGAACAACCTGCCATAGTTGTTATTTTGACAGCCTCAGTAGCTGGTAAATTTTCATTTCTGTTCACCACTTCCTGAACAACATTACGTGCAATATTTTCAAAAATTCCTTCTAAAGGAGAAGCTGTTTGTAACGCTGCCGGACGACCGTAATCACCTGCTTCACGTATACTTTGCACTAATGGCACTTCACCCAAGAAAGGCACTTGTAAATCTTCTGCAAGGTTTTTCGCCCCTTCTTTTCCGAAAATGTAATATTTATTATTTGGTAATTCTTCAGGAGTGAAATAAGCCATATTTTCTACGATTCCCAAAACAGGAACATTGATACTGTCTGACATAAACATTGAAACTCCTTTTTTAGCATCAGCCAACGCTACTGCTTGTGGCGTACTTACCACGACAGCTCCTGTTATAGGCAATGATTGCATAATAGACAAGTGAATATCTCCGGTTCCCGGTGGTAAATCGATTAACATAAAATCCAATTCGCCCCAAGCTGCATCAAAAATCATTTGATTCAATGCTTTAGCAGCCATTGGTCCGCGCCAGATTACTGCCTGACTTGGCGCCGTGAAGAATCCAATAGAAAGCAATTTGATTTCAAAGCTTTCAATCGGTTTCATTTTTGATTTTCCGTCAACTTCGATGGAGATCGGTTTTTCATTCTCTACATCAAACATGATTGGCATGGATGGACCGTAAATATCGGCATCAAGAACACCAACTTTAAATCCCATTTTAGCCAAAGTAACTGCTAAATTAGCAGTAACCGTAGATTTTCCAACACCACCTTTACCCGAAGCAACTGCAATAATATTGCTGATTCCAGGAATTGCTTTTCCTTTAATTTCGTTTGATTTCTCTGGAGTTTCCACTTTGATATTCACTTTTACTTTGGCTTCTGCCGAAAAAGTATCATGAATTAATTTGCGGATATCGTCTTCTGCTCTTTTTTTGATGTGCATGGCAGGAGTTGACAAAACTAAATCAACCACAACCTCATCCCCGAAAGTAATTACATTGTGAACGGCACCACTTTCGACCATATTCTTCCCTTCGCCAGCTATTGAAATGGTTTCTAAAGCCTTAAGGATTTCTTTTCTGTCTAATTTCATTTCTTTGGAATTCTGTTTCAGCTATCTTTATTTAAACTGATTTTAGATTGCAAAGATAATCAGAAGTTTAAAAGTTTGAAAGTTT
>DATEDY010000107.1:0-3037 GCA_035281405.1 Flavobacterium sp. | reverse complement strand
GAAAGGCAAGAAAAAAGAAGTTTTAGTAGGTAATAAAAACTCAGGTTTAGGAGAAGGTGCCGGTGTGGAAACCTTTATCAAAGATTTGTATTCGGACTATGATATCTACAATAACTACCTGAACTTTTTTGACAAGAACTTCGTGAGTCCATTATCAAGAACAGGGATCAATACCTATAACTATGTGTTGACTGACAGTACGATGATTGATAACAAATGGTGTTACAATATTGTATTCTATCCAAGACGTAAAAATGAGTTGACTTTCAAGGGGGATTTCTGGGTAAATGATACCACTTTTGCCATCAAGAAAATTAATTTGTCGGCCTCAAAAAGTGCTAACATTAACTGGGTAAAGGATATTTATATCGAGCAGGAATTTGATGTATTGAATGATTCTGTTTTCTTGCTGAATCGTGATTATATGATGTCGGATTTTGCGTTTAACAAGAAAGAGAGTTCTAAAGGTGTTTACGGTAAAAGAACCACGATTTACAGTGATCATAAGTTCAACGAAGAAAAACCTGATAAATTCTACAAGGAAAGCGTCAATGATTTTGATCCTAAAGCCTTCAAGAGAGATGAAGCCTTTTGGGAAGAAAACCGAATGGAGAACCTGAGTAAAGATGAGTTGGGTGTTTATAAAATGCTCGATACCCTTAAGACAGTTAAGAAATTCAAGCAGATGTATAATCTGACGACGATATTAGCCAGTGGTTATATTCAAAAAGGAAACTTTGATTTTGGGCCTATCTATTCCATTTTCGGGAATAATGATGTGGAAGGGCAACGAATCCGTTTTGGTGCGAGAACCTATTTCGGAGCCAATGATTTGTGGAGAATTGAAGGTTATACCGCTTATGGTTTTAAGGATAATAAATTCAAATACGGTATTTCCGGTAAGTGGATGGTGGATAAGAAGAATCGTTTGATACTTACGGTAGGGAATAGAAGAGATGTGGAGCAGATTGGAGTGAGTTTGACGACTTCCAATGATGTCTTGGGACGTAGTTTTGCTTCGTCATCGGTATTTGCCAGTGGTGATAACAGTAAGCTGACCAATGTGAATTTAACTTCCGTTTCTGCAGAAATAGAGCCGCTGAAGAGTTTGGTTTTTAAGACAGGTTTCTCATTTAGGACTTTGCAATCTGCGTCTCCTACTTTTAGTCTGGATTACAGAAAGGATGGTGGTATTGCTTATATCATTGACCAGTCTGAATTTACTTTTGGGTTCGATTATACCCCGAAACGTAAAACAGTGGGTTATGGTGTGGAGCGTTTGGAAGTGGATAACAACTACTCCCGTATTTTTGTGAATTACAGCCAGGGTGTGAGAGGATTGTTTAATAGTGATTTTAATTACAGTAAGTTGCAGTTGTATTACCGTCAGCCTATTTATTTGGGAGGTATGGGAAGATTGTTCACTACTTTTGAGACCGGAAAGATATTTGGTGAAGTGCCGCTGGGTTTAATGGCGGTAGTGCCGGGTAACCAATCGTATTTTGTGATTGATAATACTTACAACTTGATGAACTATTACGAGTTTGTGACCGATCAGTATACTTCATTGCATTTAGAACACCACTTCAATGGAAGAATTTTTTCCAGAATACCGTTCATGAAGAAATTGAACTGGAGAGAAATTGTGGGTATTAAAGCGGTATACGGAAGTGTATCGGATGAAAATAAAGCCATCAATGCTTCGGGAATAAATTATTTGGCGCCTACTAAAGGTTATTGGGAATACCATGCCGGTGTTGCGAATATTTTTAAAGTATTTCGTATAGATTTCGCTTGGCGAGGTAATTACTTAGAGTTGCCTGATGCTAAAAAATTCACGATTAAAGGCGGATTCGGATTCTATTTCTAATTGTTTCCATGCAAAAAGCATTTCAGTATTTAGCAGAGAAAGACACTATATTCCGGCAAATCATCGATACGTATGGTTTGCCGGAAATCATTCCGTCCAGACCGGAAGGATTTGAGACGTTGGTGTTGCTTATATTGGAGCAACAAGTTTCCATTGATTCTGCTAAGGCTACTTTTTTGCGGATGCGGGATGGGGTTTCGGTTATAGAGCCGATGACTTTGGTGCATTTGACCGAAGAAGAATTCAGGGCTTTTGGTGTGAGCCGTCAAAAAGCGAAATACATCAAATGTCTGGCTGAAGCGGTTTTGGAAAAGACCATTGACTTGGCTTCGTTGTCTTCTAAAACTTCAGATGAGGTGCGTGCCGAGTTGATTCAGCTCAAAGGAATAGGCAATTGGACCATTGATGTGTATCTGATGTTTTGTCTTAAAAAAGAAGATGTGCTGCCATTGGGAGATGTTGCTTTGGTGAATACTATAAAAGAGCTGTTGGATATCCATGATAAAACCGAAATGGATGTATATGCGGCACAATGGTCGCCATATAAAACATATGCATCATTTTTGCTTTGGCATCACTATTTGCAGAAGCGCGGTAGGAAAATTACCTACCAGTATTAAGAAAAGATTATTTTTTTAAAAAAACTTCCCTTTGTAGTCTTTTAACTTCTAACTTTTTGCGTACTTTTGCACCCTCAAAATAAAAAAGGAGAGTAAAATGACTGCAGATAAAATACAAACTTTCGACGTTTTAGTTGAAATTCCACGTGGAAGCCGTAACAAGTATGAGTACGATTTCGAAATGAAAAGAATGCGTTTCGACCGTATGTTGTTTTCTTCAATGATGTATCCGGCTGATTATGGTTTTATTCCAGAAACTTTAGCATTAGATGGTGATCCATTAGATGTTTTGGTATTGGTAACTAAGCCGACTTTTCCAGGTTGTGTGATTGAGGTGAAGCCAATTGGGGTTTTCCACATGGCAGATGATAAAGGGCCAGATGAAAAAGTAATCTGTGTGCCGGTATCTGATCCTATTTGGAATAAGTTGAATGATTTGTCAGATATGAATCCACACTTATTGAAAGAGATTGAGCACTTCTTTGAAGTGTACAAAGATTTGGAGAACAAACAAGTTGATGTACAAGGATGGGGAGATGTGAATGAA
>DATEDY010000106.1:0-8517 GCA_035281405.1 Flavobacterium sp. | reverse complement strand
TGTAAAAGAAACGACTAAAGAAGCTATTAAAGCAGTCGAAAACAGAGCTGCAGTTTTAGATAAAAACAAACCGGTTTTTAAAATTCAAATCAAAGCCAGTAAAAATCTTATAGAACTTAAATCAGAAAATTTTAACGGCTTAGAAAAAGTTTCACTGGTTATGGAAGGTGATTTTTACAAGTATTTGTATGGAGAAACTAATGATTATGAAGTGTCTAAAACCCTTTTATCCGAAGCAAAAGCAAAAGGATATGATTCGGCTTTTATTGTTCCTTTTAAAAACGGAATTAAAATTTCATTAAACGAAGCTGTAAAGAAAAAGTAATTACTAGTTATAAATTATTAATTTTGCTTAAAATAAGAAGATTTTGAAATTAACAAGAGAAATTAAAACCGCAGTATTAGTAATTGCGTCACTTCTATTATTTATTTGGGGGTATAGCTTTTTAAAAGGAAGCAACCTATTTAATAATCATAAAAAGTTATTCGTTGAATACGAAAACATAGAAGGGTTAGTGCCGGCAGCACCGGTGACCATTAATGGTAAGATTATTGGGAAAGTGTCAAGTATTATTTTGAATCCAAATGGGAAAGTACTTGTTGAAATGCAAATCAATGAAGAAAATTTTCCAATTTCTAAATCAAGCGTAGCTCAAATTTATGAACCTGGAATTATAGCAGGTAGACAAATTGCTATTATACCCAATTTGCAAGATAAAAATTTAGCAGTTTCTGGTGATGTTTTATCGGCTGACGTTAAGCAAGGTCTTACGGCAACTTTGGGAACTAAATTAGAACCCACACAGCAAAAAATCAATGGATTGGTAACCAATGCTGATAAGTTGATGATCAATGTAAACAGTGTTTTGGATGAAGAAAATAAAGCTAACATTAGAAAGAGTATTGATCAATTGAGTAAAACATTAGCAGAACTGAATAAGGCTGCTTCACAAGTCAATACATTGTTGTCTAATAATCAGCAAAAAATCGGTAATGCACTGGGGAGTGCTGAAAAAGCATTTGATGGATTTGCGAAGATTACTTCCGACCTTGAAAAAGCGAAACTATCAGAAACTGTTAACAACCTTGAGGCGACTTTAGGGAATGTTAATAAGATGCTCGCTGATATGCAGTCAGGTAAAGGAACAATGGGTAAACTAATGAAGGATGAAACCATGTATACTAATTTATCCAAAGCATCGAAAGAATTGGAATTACTATTACAAGATGTACGTTTGCATCCAACGCGTTATGTAAATGTTTCTGTATTTGGAAAAAAAGAGAAACCTTACAAATCACCTGAAGAGCAACCCAAATAAATAAACAGACAATAACCAATCAAACCGCCATGAATTATTTAAGCAGTATCGTATTTTTAATCGTTCTTTCAGCAGGAGCCGGATTCTTCGCCATAAATGTGAAGAAGATTATTCGTAACATTAAATTAGGAAAACAGGTTAACCGAAGAGATAATCCTTCCGAAAGATGGAAGAATATGGCCTTGGTAGCATTGGGTCAAAAGAAAATGTTCACGCGACCTGTGCCTGCTATATTGCATTTTGCTTTGTACGCCGCATTTATGATTACTCAAATTGAGTTACTGGAAATTTTGGTTGATGGTATTTTTGGTTCACACCGATTCTTTAAACCTGCACTTGGAGGTTTTTATACATTTCTGATTAGCTTTATTGAGGTTTTGTCTTTACTTGCTTTGATTGCCACTATAGCTTTTTTATCAAGAAGAAATTTATTGAAATTGCCTCGTTTGAATAAAGCGGAATTATTGGGTTGGCCTATGAAAGATGCCAATTTAATTCTAATCATGGAAATTATTTTGGTATGTTGTATTTTCACTATGAATGGAACTGATGAAGTTCTTTATAATATGGGGAAATCCCATTTTGAAGGTCAAGGTTCTTTTAACTTCGCAGTTTCTCAGCATTTAGGGCCTGCTTTATTTGGTTCATTAAGCGAAGGTACATTACTAATATTAGAGCGAATAGGCTGGTGGGGACACTTTATGATGGTGATGGCTTTCTTGAACTATTTGTACTATTCAAAGCATTTACATATAATTTTAGCTTTCCCAAATACTTTCTTTGCTGATTTAAATCCGCTAGGAAAGTTTGATAACTTAGAAAGTGTTACCAATGAAGTAAAATTAATGTTGGATCCAAGCGCTGATCCTTTTGCTGCTGCTCCGGCTGATGCTGAAGCGGTACCAAGTAAATTTGGAGCTTCAGATGTTCAGGATTTGAATTGGGTACAGTTATTGAATGCCTACACTTGTACTGAATGTGGTCGCTGTACTTCATCTTGTCCTGCCAATCAAACCGGAAAAAAATTATCGCCTCGTAAAATTATGATGGACACTCGTGACCGCATGGTGGAAGTAGGAGATAATATGGATAAAAATAAAGGAGTATTTATTCCGGATGGAAAATCATTGTTGAACGATTATATAACTCAAGAAGAACTTTGGGCTTGTACTTCTTGCAACGCTTGTGTGGAAGAATGTCCTGTAAATATCAGTCCGTTGTCCATTATTATGGATATGAGACGTTATTTAGTGATGGAACAAAGTGCGGCACCTATGTCCTTGAATGCAATGATGACCAATATTGAAAATAATAGTGCACCATGGCAATATAGCCAAATGGATAGATTAAACTGGAAAGACGAGCAATAATGAATATAGAAGATTTAGATAAAAAATTAGTAGCTGCGTCTGAAGACGGGCATACTATTAGTCCGATATTACCCGAAGGTATTAAAAATTATTTGATTGATATCGATGGAACCATATGTGATGATATTCCTAATGAAGAGCCAGAAAGAATGTTAACTGCTGCAGTATATCCTGATGCATTGGTAACATTGAATAAATGGTATGATGAAGGTCATATTATATTCTTTTTTACGTCTAGAACTGAAGCGCATCGTGAGTATACAGAAACTTGGTTGAAACAGCATGGTTTTAAATACCACGGAATGATTATGGGTAAACCTCGTGGTGGTAATTACCACTGGATTGACAATCATTTGGTGAAAGCAACCCGTTACAGAGGAAAATTCACTGATTTGATTGAAAAACAAGTAACCATCGAAGTCTTTGACGACGAAAAAGAAAGTATTTAAACCTAACCAAAGATTAAACATAAATTGTATGTCAGAAAATTTAGTAGTGCCTACAATGGCCGAAATGTTAGCTCAAGGAAAACAGCCGGAAGTTTTATTTTGGGTAGGTTGTGCAGGAAGTTTTGATGATAGAGCTAAAAAAATCACAAAAGCATTTGTGCGTATTTTAAACCGTGCCAATGTTGAGTTTGCTGTTTTAGGAACAGAAGAAGGTTGTACCGGAGATCCTGCAAAAAGAGCGGGTAATGAATTTTTGTTCCAAATGCAGGCTTTTATGAATATCGAAGTTCTCAATGCATACGAAGCAAAAAAAATTGTTACAGCTTGTCCTCACTGTTTTAATACTTTAAAAAATGAATATCCGGAATTGGGTGGTAAGTACGAAGTTGTCCATCATACCGAATATTTAAAAGAATTATTAGATGCCGGTCGATTAACTATCGAAGGTGGGCAGTTTAAAGGAAAGAAAATTACCTTCCATGACCCTTGTTATTTAGGACGCGCTAATAAAGTTTACGAAGCACCGCGTGATTTAATTGAGAAATTGGATGCTGAATTAGTGGAAATGAAACGTTCTAAAGCTAATGGATTATGTTGTGGAGCTGGTGGAGCTCAAATGTTCAAAGAACCGGAAAATGGTGATAAAGATATTAATGTAGAGAGAACTGAGGATGCTTTGGAAACTAAAGCTGAAATTATAGCCGCTGGCTGTCCGTTTTGTAATACTATGTTAACAGATGGAACAAAAGCGAAGCATCGTGAGCATGATGTTAAAGTATTAGATGTCGCTGAATTGATTGCAAACGCTCAGGATTTGTAAGATTTTCACCGCTTAAATATAAAATGCCAGAAGTTTATTCTGGCATTTTTCGTTTTTAGTATATTTTCATCGATGTAATTTGTTGTTTATCGATTTAATTGTTTTTTAACAATTTTTACGGTTTTTCATCGGGTATTTTTAGAAATTAATTATTAAGGGTGTAATTTTGAGTAACACAAATTTAAACAAAGGGTTATGAAAAAAAATTACTCATCGAAATTAGCATGCGTGGTATTCATGCTTTTTTCACCAATGAGCTTTTTCGCTCAAGTAGGAATTGGAACTACAGCACCTTTATCAACACTTCATGTGGAAGGTACAATGAGAGTTTCGAACACAAGCAACACAACAACAACAACAAAGTTGCTTGGAAATTGTAGCCAAGGAATCATGGCTGATGTCAAAATTGGAAAGGGATTGTCCTTATCGTCTAATGAACTGACATCAAGTGTAAACACTGCTTTTTATGGTGTAGCTTCTGTATCAATGATTACTCCTGCTTCAAATCATGTTTTTGACAATCTGAATTTAAACCTTGCAGGAATAAATAGTGATGTGGTGATTTTTAGATTCACTGGTTCGACTTCAAATTTTAGCGTGGCAGGCATAACCGGAGGAACAACTGGGAGACACGTGATTCTTTATAATTCTTCTCCTGTCAACATGAAAATTGATCATTTAGCATCATCAACACCTGCAAATTCTATTGATACTATTGGAACTTCAACTTCCACTTCAGGTATTGGAACTGTAGAGATGGTATATGATGGTTCAATTCAAAAATGGATAGTAATTGCTATCCGCGATTAGGTTTTTTACTGATTATTTTCTTTTTAGTTTGTTTATAGATAGGTAAACCATTGTGTCCCCAGCATGATGGTTTGCTTTTTTTATGCTAAAATATATTTAAGATTACGGCATTATAATTCTAAAAGGCTATTTTTGTACTTTAGTTGGAAATTATGCTAGTTAACTTTGATACTTTACCTTTAGAATCTCGTATTTGGATTTACCAATCCAACAGAAAATTCACTGATGATGAAATTACAGAAATAGAACAAGCCATTCAGGAGTTTGTATCTAATTGGTCAGCTCACGGAACCAGTTTGGAGGCTTCATATCTTATAAAATATAATCGATTCATCATTTTTGCGGTAAATCAGGAAGTACAGGCTGCAACAGGTTGTTCAATTGACAGTTCAGTACAGTTTATCCAAAATTTGGAAAGTAAATACCAAGTGGATTTATTGGATAAGATGAATGTTACTTTTAAAAACGGTGAATTCATCGCGCACAAAACATTGTTGGAATTTAAGAAAATGGCAAAAGATAAGGCGGTTTCTGGTTCGACAATTGTTTTCAATAATTTAATCAATACTATTCAAGAATTTAACGAATCGTGGGAAATTCCAGCTGAAGAGAGCTGGCACAGTCGTTTCTTTTAAAATATCATAATGAAAAATATCGGTTTCAAGTTACTTTTACTTTTTGTAATCACTTTGTTTGTTGTTAATTGTTCAGTAAACAAAAAACGTGGTTCTAAAACAGGTGTAATAGTTAAATCCGAAAATACAGCCATCGAATCATTTAAAGATCCTTCGCTGGAAGGATTTAACCTTTTTGAAGATTCTCAAGGTGAAAAAAAATGGGTGGACAGTATTTACAATTCTTTGTCATTCGATGAGAAGTTGGGTCAGCTTTTTATGGTTGCAGCTTATTCGAATAAAGATACGGTACACTTTAATGCCATCGATAAGTTAGTCAAAAATTATAAAATTGGCGGATTGATTTTCTTTCAAGGAGGGCCAGGACGCCAGGCTAAATTGACCAACCGCTTTCAGGCATCTTCTAAAGTTCCATTGTTTATTGGTAACGATGCAGAATGGGGATTGAGCATGCGCTTGGATTCTACCTATAAGTATCCTTGGAACATGACTCTCGGCGCTGTTCAGGACATGAAATTAATTGAAGACTTAGGTGGTCAAATGGCTAAGGAAGCGAAGAGATTGGGTATTCAGTTCAATTTTGCACCTGTTTTAGATATCAACACAAATCCTAATAATCCAATTATTGGTAATCGATCGTTTGGTGAAAATAAAGAAGAAGTAACCCGTCGTGCGACAGCACTGATGAAAGGGATTCAAAATCAAGGAGTTTTTGCAACCGGTAAGCATTTTCCAGGACATGGTGATACAGAAACCGATTCGCATCATACACTGCCAATGGTTAATTTTACTGAGGAAAGGATTAATGATGTAGAATTGTATCCATATAAAAAGATGTTTCATTATGGATTAGCATCGGTTATGGTAGCGCATTTGAATGTGCCTAGTTTGGAGCCTAGAGAAAATTATCCGACATCTATTTCCTACCATGTTGTTAATGATATTTTAAAGGAAAAATTAAATTTTAAAGGTTTGATTTTTACCGATGCCTTGAATATGAAAGGTGCCAGTAATTTCAAAAAACCAGGAGAAATCGATTTGGCTGCTTTTCAAGCAGGAAATGACATTATGCTTTTTGCTGAAGACGTGCCAACTGCTATCCAAATGTTTACTCAAGCTTATAATGACACGCTGATCACTAATGAACGTATCGAACATTCGGTTAAAAAGATTTTAAAATACAAATACAAGGCTGGTTTAAATAAATACAAACCGATTGATCTTGCTAATATTGCTAAAGATATCAATACACCTTACAGTACTGGCCTTTTGTATAAGTTATACGAAAATGCTATAACAGTTGTTAAAAATGAACAGCAAACATTGCCTATTTCTAATTTGGCCAAAACGAAAATTGCGTATGTGAAAATTGGTGATGATTCGGGGAATAAATTCTTAACAACGTTGAAAAAGTACACTGAAGTTACCGAAGTAGCAAATAAGAACATAGATAGTTTGAATCAAGATCTGAAAGCTTTTGATAAAATTATTATCGGATTCCATGTTTCTGATAAATCGTGGTGGAAAAAACATGAATTTTCTGCTAAAGAGCTGGAACTGATAGATAAATTATCTCAAAATCATCATGTTATTCTGGATGTGTTTTCGAAACCTTATGTTTTGATGCCATTAAAGAATATGTCTAACATTGAGAGCATTGTAGTTTCCTATCAAAATGGTGAAGTTGCTCAGGAAGTTTCTGCAGAAATTTTGTTCGGCGCTTTAGGTTCAAAAGGAAAATTACCAGTATCAATCAACGAAGAATATCAAGTTGGTCACGGTTTAACAACAGAAAAAGTAAATATTTTAGGCTTTACGAATCCGGAAACTGTTGGCTTGAATTCTGAAAAATTAAAAGAAATTGACTTAATTGTCAATAAAGCAATCGCCGATAAAATTACTCCCGGAGCTCAAGTTTTGGTAGCAAGAAAAGGAAAGGTGATTTATCAAAAATCCTTTGGTTATCATACTTACAATAAGGATATTAAAGTGAAGAACTCAGATGTATATGATGTGGCTTCGCTTTCTAAAATAATTGGAACCTTGCCTAATGTAATGTTGGACTATGATCATAAAAAAATCAACCTCGCTACAACATTAGGTGAAATGATCAAAAAGACAAAAGGGACCGATAAAGATTCGATTACTTTTAAAGATTTGATGTTGCATTATGCGCGTTTGCAAGCCTGGGAACCGTTTTACAAATCAACAATAGATTCTGTTACCAAAAAACCATTAAAAACTTTTTACAGAAGTACTGCATCAAAAGGGTTTGAAACACAAGTTGCTGAAAATTTATTTTTGACGAATACTTACAAAGATTCTATCATCAGTAAAATCATAAAAAGTAAATTACTGCCGCAAAAAGAATACAAATACAGTGATTTTACCTTTATTTTGTTGAAAGAATATTTGGAAACGCATCATAATAAAAAATTGGATCAATTAGCTCAGGATAATTTTTTCTCTAAATTAGGAATGAGCAATACGATGTATAATCCTTTACAAAAATTGGATATGGATGTTATTCCGCCTACAGAAAAAGATACCTATTTCAGACATGATGTTGTTCAAGGATATGTTCACGATATGGCTGCAGCTATGCAGGGTGGAGTTGCGGGGCACGCCGGATTGTTTTCAAATACAATGGATATTGCCAAAATGATGCAACTGTATTTGCAAAAAGGAAATTATGGAGGTGTGCAGTATTTTTCAGAGCAAACATTTAACGACTTCAATATGTGTTATTTCTGTCCTGAAGGAAATAGAAGAGGGTTAGGTTTCGATAAGCCTCAGTTAAAAGGTGATGCGCCAACTTGTGGTTGCACTTCTTCTTCAAGTTTCGGGCATACTGGTTTTACAGGCGGAATTGCATGGGCTGATCCGGATAAAGAAATTGTTTATGTGTTTTTGTCAAATCGCACATTCCCAGACAGTAACGCTGTAAATAAACTTTCTAAAGAAAATATCCGTGAAAAAATACAGCAAATTATCTACGATGCAATCATCAATTAATTAGTTAATTTTAACCAAAAATTAATTACGAATTTTCATTTATTGACTAAATTCGTATCATGAAAATTGCAATAGTTTGTTACCCGACTTTTGGTGGTA
>DATEDY010000105.1:0-5375 GCA_035281405.1 Flavobacterium sp. | reverse complement strand
AAAAGAGATTACGAGAGAGACTCCACAAACCATTTCGGTACTATTTAATATGCCTTTAGAATTTAAAGATTTTTACAAATTCACTGCTGGTCAATATGTTAACTTAAAACTTACACTTGACGGGCAAGAACTAAGAAGAGCCTATTCTATCTGTTCGGCGCCCACAAGTGGAGATTTGCGTATAGCCATTAAAGCCGTTAAAAATGGTAATTTTTCAAAATTTGCCAATGATCAATTAGCTGTTGGAAATATCATTGAAGTAGGATTACCCGAAGGAAAGTTTACTTTTGAGCCGAATGCTGACAGACAACGTAACTATATGGCTTTTGCAGCCGGAAGTGGTATTACACCTATTATGTCCATCATACAATCTGTATTGATTGGTGAACCACAAAGTACTTTTGTATTGGTTTACGGAAATAAATCGCCTGAGCAAACAATTTTCCACGACCAGTTAATTGCCTTACAAAAGAAGTATTTAGGCCGTTTCTTTATCCATTTCGTATATAGTCAATCTAACGCTACTGATGCATTTTTTGGAAGAGTTGACAAGTCTGTGGTAAATAATATATTGAATACCAAACACATTGGTAAAGAGTTTTCAAAATTCTACTTATGTGGTCCAGAAGAAATGATTAATAGCGTAAGTGCTGTTTTGAAGGAAAAAAGTATTCCTGAATCAGCTATCAAATTTGAATTATTTTCAGCATCCCCAACAGAAAACAAAGTCGATTTAGGGGCAACTGCTCATGCCAAAATAACTGTTATTGTTGATGCAGATGAAACTTCTTTCGAAATGTCTTCGAAACAAACCCTTTTGGAAGCTGCTCTGAAACAAGGTTTGGATGCACCCTATTCTTGTCAAGGCGGTGTTTGCAGTAGTTGTATCGCACGTATTACCAAAGGCACTGCTGTGATGAAGAAAAACTCTATTTTAACTGACAAAGAAATTGCTGACGGTTTGGTTTTGACTTGTCAAGCGCATCCAACTACTACTGAGATAGTTGTGGATTATGATGATGTATAAATTTAATTTTTTTCTTATAAAAGAAGCGTATTTTTCATTTAGTCGATTTTTTTAATGTCTTCATCGATTAAACAACAAAAACTTTATTAAATTGTTGGCTTTTAGTTAGTTTCGTCGAAAATTTTTCAAAAACAACTAACTAAAAGACCAAAAAATGAAGAATTCTCTAAAGGGTTCCCTTTGGGTAATGCTGGTATTTATCTGTTCAACCAGTATTGCACAAGTTGGGGTGGGAACCACAAGTCCGAAAGGAGCCTTGGACATTACAAGTTCAACCAATGGTTTCCTAATGCCAAGAATTGCCCTTACTGCTTCCAATGTTGCAGCGCCGGTGGTCAATCCGGCAACTGGAAATAACGTACTGGAAATTGGTACGGCAGTTTTCAATACTGCCACTACAGCTGGAACCTATGGTGTGATTCCTGGGATTTATTATTGGGACGGTAGCAACTGGGTATCACAGGTTCACCGTTATTACGAAACCAAGTTTACACAAACGTCTGATCTTACTGTAGCCACTTCTGCCTCATATACTAATATACCAGGTTTGAATTCCAAGTCATTTACAGCACCCTACACCGGAAGATATACAATTCTTTTTTCAGGATATCTAGGTGCTGGAACAGTAGATACCAACTCCTCTAAAGTAGGATTTGTGGAAGGAAATTTTAAAATGACTATCAACGGGACAGATTATAGAAAGTATTCCCATTCTTCAAGTTTTTATAATAGTGATACAGCTACAGAATACTATGAATTATTTAATGAAACCAATATCAATGTTAATGTGTATTTAACAGCAGGTCAAACATGTACTATTAATTGTTCCTATAATGGTGTTGCAGATGATAATATCACCGAAACGAATGCTCACATTGTGGGTAGATCAACCGCTTTGGGTAATTTTTGTGAAGTCAATGTAACCTACATAGGGAGATAATAAAAAAGGAGCTTTTAAAGCTCCTTTTTTATTGTATTGATTATAGTTTCCGGCAAAATGGTTCTCATTGCATCTTCATAGCCTTCCACTTTTTTATTGCCATAAACAGATATTGGAATCAGTGGATATTTTCTTCTGTCTGCAGTAATACAAAATTCCATAGGCTGATTAAAAGGTTTGAATCCTGCGTAAGGGTGTGTTGCTCCCCAAAGCGTTATGACTTTTACTCCAAGCATTGCCGCAATATGAGCGTTCCCAGAATCCATAGAAAGCATTATATCAAGATTCGAAATCAAATCCATTTCTTGTTGTAATTTAATCTTTCCCGCAACAACAAACACGTTTTGACAATCCGATTTTAACTGGTTCAATAGTTCAATTTCTTTTTCACCTCCTCCAAACAAAAATATTTTATAATTGGATTCTGCCAATCTATTCACCACTTCCTGCATTAAATCCAAAGGATACACTTTTGAATCATACTGAGCGAAGGGAGCAATACCAATCCATTTTTCGTTTTTAATTCCGGCAATAGCAATTACTTCTTCTGGAAGAATATTTTTAGCAGGAAAGACAGGCTGAGATAAATCAATAGGGAAACCCAATTTTTGAAACGTTTCACAATGTCTTTCAAACATTGACTTTACAGGTGCGAAAATTTTATTTTCTGTCCGCGTCAATGCTTTTTTATCCGCACGTCCCTTATCTGTCGCTGCAGTTTTTTTTCCACTCAAAGCGAAAAGATTACGAACTACTTTAGACCTTAATACATTATGTAAATCGGCTAACGCATCAATATTCACTTTTTTCAAATCATGGTAAAGGCGAAGTAATCCTACAGATCCTTTGTGTCTTTTATTTAAATCGATAGCAAAAAAATCCACATTCTGAATACCTTCAAAAAAAGGTTTGAAAAAAGGTCGGGAAACCACTGTTATTTTTACAGCAGGATACTGCAAAGAAAAAGCTCTC
This sequence comes from Flavobacterium sp., assembly GCA_035281405.1. Lineage (GTDB taxonomy): Bacteria > Bacteroidota > Bacteroidia > Flavobacteriales > Flavobacteriaceae > Flavobacterium. Next base: position 2,436 of record DATEDY010000105.1, on the reverse strand, counting down.
AGAATAGGAACCGTCATTGCAACGTCACCCATGGCCGAGAGCCTTATAACTAAAATATGTTTGATGTTTGACATCGAAACAGGTTTCTTATTTTTTATTTTGATACAACACAGGGTTTAATTCCTCGTCGTTATACATCTTCATTTGTTTGTACACTTTCATGTATTTGTCTCCGTTTTCAATATCTTCAATCAACTGACTGATAGAAACAAACATGTCATTTTTCTGATCCAATAAAACGTTTAATTTTTCTTGGCATTTTGCCCTGTGTTCTGGAGTAGCTTCAGCACGATTTGCCTCTTCACTCATGTGGTAGATTTTCAATGCTAAAATAGATAAACGGTCGATAGCCCATGCAGGACTTTCTGTATTGATTTTAGCATTTGCTTTAACCTGAACACTATTGTATTTCTGCAAAAAATAACTGTCAATGTATTCCACCATATCCGTACGAACCTGGTTGGAAGCGTCAATCTTACGTTTTAAATCCAATGCTGCAACCGGATCAATCTGAGGGTCACGGATGATATCTTCATAATGCCATTGTACGGTATCTACCCAATTTTTAGCATATAATAAATATTCTATTGAACCTTTTTCATAAGGGTTCAGAGCGGGTTGGTATACATCATCGATCACGTGATAATCACTAATACAACGCTCAAATATTGGAAAAGCAAATTCTGCAAACATAGTTTTGACTCTTTATTTTTTACAAAAGTAGCGTTTTTTTGTACTTTTATCCTGAATTTGTAAAATTTATCAAGATGCACATCCATTACATTTCTGAACAAAATAGTATTCTAAACCATTTTCTTACGCAACTGCGTGATATTCATATCCAAAAGGACAGTATGCGTTTTCGCAAAAACATTGAGCGTATTGGAGAAATCATGGCGTATGAATTAAGTAAAACGTTGGATTACAAGAATATTGATGTGCAAACTCCATTAGGCATCAAGCACACCACAACTGTTGCCGAACCAGTCGTATTGTGTTCTATTTTGAGAGCTGGATTAGCTTTACATCAAGGTTTCATGAACTTTTTTGATGATGCTGAAAACGGATTTGTTTCGGCTTATCGTCATCATTATAACAACGATGATGCTTTTGATATTTTAGTGGAATACCAAGCTGCACCTTCTTTTGAAGGAAAAAATCTAATTCTGATCGATCCAATGTTGGCTACCGGTCAATCAATTGTCGCCGTTTTACATAAATTACATTTGGAGCAAAAACCTAAAGAAATTCACATTGCTGTTGTCATTGCTGCACCTGAAGGCGTTGCTTATTTACAACAAAACTTACCTGAAAATTGTCATTTATGGGTAGCCGCGTTAGATGAAAAACTGAATGAGAAAAACTATATCGTTCCGGGATTAGGTGATGCAGGTGATTTAGCCTACGGTAGTAAATTATAGTAATCTCAAGGCGTAATTCAATAAACTGGAAAAAAGAATAATTCCTAAAATGGATTCTTTTATCCAGTATTTTTCTATGGTTTCCAAATAGTTGGTTAGCATTATCGCAACCGGTACAAAAGTAAAAATCAAATAACCATTGTCTTTATTCGGAGAGATGAAAAACACCACCAATCCGATAATAAAAGCAAAAATAATTTTTTTGTATGATGCCTGCATATTCAATGATTTATTTGAAAGTATAAAAATCATGGTAAAGAAAGCTACCAAAGCTATTATTATGTAAACTCCCAATGAAAAACTTTGGAAAACAGTTTTTATGTACCAAATATCGAAATCAACTCGAATATTGGTAATGAATCTACTGATAAAATTCGGATCAAAAATCAACGCCAACAGTACGGTAATCACCGCTACAGTAGCCAAAGAAATAAATGGTATAATCCAATTTCGGTAGTCGCGAGAAACGTGAAAAATGATGGAAATAAAAACTAACAACATAAAAAGTATACTCCAAAAATGAAATAAACTCGCTATAAAAATCCACAATGAAGCATCGAAAATCTTTTCTTTTGGCGTGATTAATGACTGCATGGAAATTAATCTTCTCAATGCCAATAAAATCAATCCGTTTGACACAATTAGGTAGCCATTGGATAAGGTAGTTGGAAAAAGAATGAAAAAAATACAAAACAATAAAAAAGTATAACTGTTATCCTTACTCAATCCATTCTTTTTCGTAATAAAATTGGACACAAACAAAGAACCAATCAACAACACTAAAAAAACGACTTTCTTGGCAATTTCGAAGCCTGATATAGTATTGTAACTGGTACTAAACTGATAAATAGTAAAACAGATGACTAACAACATTGTAGTCAAAATATAATTTATTGGTCTAGATTTACTAAAAATGCTTGTAATCATAAGTATATTTTATATTTTTGCTTGGTAAATATAATACATAAAAAAGATGAAATCATTTTTTGAAGCAATTGCTTGGTTATTTGAACAA